>JAIEQQ010000710.1 GCA_019747615.1 Phycisphaerales bacterium | reverse complement strand
CCCTGGTCCCCACGCTCTCTCGCGAAGCACGCCCCGTCGTCTGGCTCTTCGGCGCCGGCGGGCGGCGCGTGCTCTCCAGCGTCCGCGCGTGCGCCGGCGCCACGCTCTGGCATCGCCCTCGCCTCAGCAAGTTCTCCAAGGGGCTGCTCGTCGCGCGTGCAATGGCCGGCGCTCGTCTCGCTTCGCTCGGCACACGGGAGAACGCCGCGTGAGCTCCGCCACTGCGCTCTCCATCCCGAAGCTCACGGCTCCCTCCACCGCGGGCGTGGTCCCGCGCCTTGACGGCGTCAGCGACCAGCGACTCGCCGAAGCGTTCCAGTCCGCACGCGACATCGCCCGCGCCCGCGCCCGCAACTTCTACTACGGCCTGCGCCTCACGCCCGAGCCCCGTCGCTCCGCAGTGTTCGCGATCTACGCGTGGATGCGTTTCGGCGATGATCGCGTGGACGACACGCGCGACTTGGCGGACAAACGCCGCGAGCTGGATTCGTTCCGCACCGCGACCGAGTCCATCCTCGCCGCCGACCCCGCGGCCGCCGCGCCCGACTCGCCCATGTGGCTCGCCCTGGCCGCGACGCTCCGCTCGTACCCCATCGACCACACGCACATCCGCGCGATGATCGACGGCCTCGAAGAAGACATCGATCACGCCGGCTACGAGACCATCGAAGACCTCGAACGCTACTGCTACCGCGTCGCCTCCACCGTCGGCCTCGTCTGTGTCAGCATCTGGGGCTTCCGCGCCGGCGTCACCATCGCCCAATGCCGCGACGCCACCGCCCTCAGCGAGCGTCGCGGCAAGGCTTTCCAGCTCACCAATATCCTCCGCGATTTCGCCGAGGACTTTGACGCCGAGCACGCCCGCGTCTACCTCCCGCGCCAAGTCCTCGAATCGCACAGACTCACCGCCGCAGACCTGCGCGCGTGGCGCGAGCCGTCGCGCTGCGAGGGCCTGGTGATGGAACTGGCCACGCGAGCCAAGGGCCACTACGCCGCGTCGTCCCCGCTCGATGAACTCATCGACCCCGCCTGCCGCTCCACGCTCTACGCGATGACGCGCATCTACGAGGGCCTGCTCGATCTCATCATCGCCCGCCCCGATCGCCTCGTCCGCGGCGGCCGCATCCGCCTCTCCTCCGCCACCAAGGCCACCATCGCCGCCGCCGCCGTTGTTCGCGGCGGGCTCGACTGGTGGCCCGCGACGACGATGAACGCGGGCGCTCCGCCGCGCGCCGGAGACGGCGCATGACACCCGCAGGCCCCGCAAAGCCCGTCATCGTCGTCGGCGGCGGCCTCGCCGGTATCACCGCCAGCGTCACGCTCGCGCGACAGGGCACGCCCGTCGTGCTCCTTGAAACTCGCAAGAAGCTCGGCGGCCGCGCCACCTCGTTCACCGACGTCCGCAGCGGCGAGGAACTCGATAACTGCCAGCACGTTGTCCTGGGTTGCTGCACAAACTACCTGCGCCTGCTCGACGAACTGCAGAGCCGCCAACACCTGACCTGGACGCGCGAGCAATACTGGATCGAGCCCGGCGGGCGCACCAGCGTCATCAAGCCCTGCTTCATGCCAGCGCCCGCGCACTTCACCAGTGCCGTGCTCGCCGCATCGTTCATCTCGTTGCGTGAGAAACTCCAGCTCGCCCGCGCGATGAACGCGATCCTGCGCGTCGATCGCTCCACTTGGCAAGATCGCACCTTCGCCGATTTCCTTCGCCACTGCGCACAGCCGGCGCGCCTCATCGAGACATTCTGGACGCCGGTCTTCGTCAGCGCTTGCAATCTCGAGCCCGCCCGCGT
>JAIEQQ010000614.1 GCA_019747615.1 Phycisphaerales bacterium | reverse complement strand
CCGAAGGTCTCGATGAGATTGTCGTATCGCCCGCCGCCGGCCACCGCGCGCTCGCCATCAACGATGACCTCGAACACCATGCCGGTGTAGTACGCAAGCCCGCGCGCGATGTTCATATCCACGGTGCACCACTCGGCGCAGCCGGCGCGCGATAGCAAATCCTTGAGCCCGCTCAGCGGCGCGAGCAAGCGCGCCGCGTCCTCGCGATTCTCCACCGGCAGCGTCTCCAGCGCGGTCCCAAGATCGTCGTCGCTCCGCGGCCGCTTCAGGAACTGGATGAACTCAGTGGAGTGAATGCCGAACTCGAACGCCATCGCCTCAAGGTCCGCGTCCTCCAGCTTGCCACGCCGATCGATCAGCGCAAACGCCGCGGCGTGGTGCTCCGCATCCACCCCCAACCGCCCGACGATCGCGCCGAGCACCGAGCGATCGTTGAACCGCACCTTCATGTTCGATGACGTCAGCCCGCAGCGCTGCAGCAACTCCACGCAGCACGCGATCACCTCGGCATCCAGCTCCGCGTTCTCGCTGGCCCGCTGCGTCATCTGCTCCAGCAACGCCGCGGCCCCCGTCGCGCCGGGCACCGTCTCGGGCTTCGGCACGCCTCCGATGATGTCGCAGTTCCACTGCATGAACTCGCGCAGCCGCCCACGCTGCGGCTTCTCAGCGCGATAGCAGTTCTGCTGCCAGAACCACTTGGTCGGCTTCGGAAGTTGCCCGGCCCGCGCGGCAAACATCCGCGCCAGCGTCGGCGTGAACTCCGGCCGCAGCGCATACGGCGCGATCGCGCCCGCATCGCCCGCGGCCAGCCGCTGACCCATCTGCTTCACACGGGCCTCGTCCTTGCCGCTATAGACGCCGAAGATCTCGCTGACAATCCCATCGCCGCTCTTGCGCGTGTATAGGTCCGTCGGCTCAAAGGTCGGGCCATCGATCTCCTCAAAGCCGTGGCGGATCGCGGTGGTGCGCCACTTGTCCTCAATCCAGCGCCGACGCGCCAGTTCGATGGGATAGAAATCGCGCGTGCCGGTCGCGGGCTGAATGGGCCCGCGGGATGCGGCGTCGCTGGAGGATGAGGGCTGATCGGTCATGCGGGGAGGGTAGAGGGGTGGTGGGGTTGTGCGTGGGCGTGGTAAACCCAGACTGAGCGGAGATTGCTCAGGCCTCGTTGGCGTGCTGCAATGTCGTCGAGCCCAGTGCGCAAGCATCAATCGAAGCCAACGCGTGGCGAGTAATCCAGCGATGGCCTGGTGGTGAAAGCCGGTGACTGTTCGCTCCATACGTGCCGAGATGTGACAGATTCAAGCTTCGGTGCCGCATATACGAAGCGAAGGTCATACGCACGATAGAGCTTTGCGAAGAACGTCGAAAGCGATAGCGGTGACGTCGCGGGTGGAAAGTCAGGCAGCACCGTCCCACGCGAAGGCTGGTCGGGCTTCACGAGCGAGAGACAGACGGCTTCGTACTTTGTGGTCTCATCTCGGAGGTCGAGGCGCCCTTCAAGGCGAGAAAGAACGTCGTGATAGCGCACGATGGAATCGACAATCTTGCCATCCGGCAGGACACAGACATCGTTCGGCTCAACGGCGGGTCCAGACTTCGCCGCACGCAATACTTGGAAGAAGCCGTAGACGAGCGCGGGATAGGAAATGTGCAGATTCGTGCAGTCCCCGATTGCCTCCTCCATGCGATTGGTGAGGTTGCGGAAGGCCCCGAGCGTTCCTTTCATAGACACCGCAATAACCGGCCCGACATGGGGCTTTGTCACAACGACATCCACGGCCTTGGTC
>JAIEQQ010000067.1 GCA_019747615.1 Phycisphaerales bacterium | reverse complement strand
ATGTTCGGGCCCGAACCTTGCGCCACCTTGACAGGACCAAAAGGCCGACCGGTGGGCGAGCGGATGCTGACGAAGTGATCGCCCGTGCCCCACTCTGCCGCCTCATGGAATCTAAGCATCCGCGTGGTCGCGTTCGACTCATCGACCCGGAAAGCTTGCCCCCATGTCTGAGGCAGTTCGCTTTGCAAAGACACGAGATCGCCGCGGCGAAGCATCTTCCCGTCTGCTTCCACGTCCATCGAAGCCACGACGCGCCGATAGCGGTTCACAGCAGCGAGGTATCGAGCGCAGAGCGTGGCTTGCCGGCGGTTAGTGACGCCCTCAATCTGGACCCGCGCAGGGTGGACGAGTTCAGCCAGGGTGTCGGTCGAGGGCACATCCGCCCTGCCCCAGATTTCTTCCTCGAGATATTCGACAATCGTGCCGTCGCTGGTTTGGTCATCCTGCAGCGTATAGGTGATGCTCAGCGATCCGCGGATGATGTCGAAGTCGGTCAACTGGATGCGAGGCAGATCGCGTTCTTCATCGCGGATGAGCGTAAACCGATCCCAAACATAGACGGGCTGGGCCAGCATCGAGCGCAGGATCACCGTCAGGGCATCGAGGACAGTCGCCTCGGACACGAAGCGGTGATTGAACGTGTCGCCACGAGCGTCAGCATCAGCGGCCCGCGCAGCGACTGTGGGCAGATCGATCTTGTCGCGCGACTGCCCGCCGCCATAATCAGCGTTGTGCCACATATCGATCGCGGCCCAGACCGGGTTCTGCGTGGCCTGATCCACCCAAGCCGATCCGGACCAGACAGGAATCTTCCGCGTGGCGATGACGTAGACCTGCTGGCTATTGTACTGGCTCAGGCTCTTGTCGGCACGAAGCTCGATCGCAAGCTGTGTGACCTTGGGGCGCGCGGTCGGCCCTTCCAGATATAGACGGGCCCCCGACCAAAGGACATTGTTAGCGCCGGTCGTGGATGGCACCTCAAGGCGCCGGGCGCGAACCTGAACTCGGCCGGCAGTCGGGAGCGTGGCCGACAGGCTTTTGCGGATCGGAACTTTACTCTCGATGTTGTAAGACGCGCTGACAGCAGTGAGCCATGTCCCAGCCCCAATCGGCACGCCCACGTTGTCGATCATCCGATACTCGACAAGGATGTTCGTCACGGCAGGTCGAGTGTTCGACCCGTCCATAGTGAACGAGCCACCCGGCCAGATGATATCGATGAAGAGCTGCTTGCCGACGCTGCCCGGCGTGTTGACGTTGAAAGGCCCGAGATTGGTGGTCGTAAGCTCCTGGCCGCTGATGTCTGGCGAGACAGCAACATTTGACGGGAAGAGGGTTATGTCTTCGTCGGGCCCGGCAACCTGAAGTTTGAATGTGGGGAACTCCGGAGCCACGCCATCCTCAGCAGTCCAGACGGGCACGCCACCAATGCCTATCTCTTCGATGTCAAACTCGCCGGCCCCAAGGCAATAGAGCCCATGGAAGAACTGGTTCTCCCCGCGGAAGTCACCCCAAGGCAGCGAGGCGAAGTCTGGATTGAACTTCAGCCGTCCGTAATGGACCGGGATTGGCTGCTGCGGTCGGGCCTTGTTGCCACCGAGCGAGATCGAGAGAGGATCTTCCTCCTTGCCCTTCGCACCGCTCTTGGGCGTGAGGAAGTGTGAGATGAGGAAGGAGCCGCCGGCGATGATTAGCGCGGAGGTGACCGCGAGCGCGGTTGCACTGAACCCAGCAGATGCGAGAAAGCCGGCCGGGCCGGCCACGATCGTCGCAAGCGCAATGACCGCGA
>JAIEQQ010000701.1 GCA_019747615.1 Phycisphaerales bacterium | reverse complement strand
CCGTCATCGGCGGCAATGGCTAGCAGAACGAAATCGATCCCCGACGCTCCTGCGAGCATGGTGTGGACAAGCCGCTCGTGTCCTGGAACGTCGATGAACCCGATGGTCTGGCCGGTCGGCGTTGCCCAGTAGGCGAAGCCGAGTTCGATGGTGATCCCGCGCGCTTTCTCTTCCTTGAGGCGGTCCGTATCGACACCTGTCAAAGCCCTGACAAGGCTTGTCTTCCCATGATCGATGTGACCTGCGGTGCCCACGATCATGCGTCGAGGTCCACATCGCAGGGAAGGGCCGCCAAGTGCTGCGCCGCGACGACCTGATGCGGGGCCAAGCTCGCCTGCACGGAGTAGATGAACTTCTCGGCAAGCTTGCTCTGGCCCCAGCGGGCGCGTTGCAGCCAGACAAAAGCCTTTACCGGATCGCGCGGCAAACTCTGTCCGATGGCATACGCTGCGCCCAACATGGCTTGTCCGTCTGCATCCCCCAGACTGGCGGCCTTTCGCCACCAGCGCACAGCCTCGGCCGAGTTACGCTCCATGCCGAGGGCGTTGTGATGGAAGAGGCCGATGCGCGTCATCGCGGCCGGTATACCTTGGTCGGCGGCCGCTCGCGCCCAACGCAGTGCTTCCCCGTAGTCCGGTGCCCGGCCATCTGTTGAAGCCAGTATCCAGGACAACATATCCTGGGCCTCGGCGTCACCTTGCTCGGCGGCGCGACGATACCAAAGCTCAGCGTCGAGATCGCTCTGCGGAGCGCCGACGCCCTTGAGGTAGGCTTCCGCGAAATTGCGCTGCGCCACGGCATCGCCGGCGTGCGCACTGAGTTTCAGCCACTTTCCACCGACATCGGGATCGGACTCCACTCCAAATCCAGAAATCAACATCATGCCGACGTTGTTTTGCGCCCGGGCCACGCCGGCTTGCGCCAACGGCAGCCAGATCGCCAGCGCGCCGTCGAAGTCTTGCGCATCGAAACAGGATTGTCCTGCGAGGAGCTGTTCAGCGACCGAGAGGCCGGAGCGGCCCGCCCATCCCTCGGCTGTCTTACCTCCCGTAACGTCGGCGACGCTCATCTGACCGCCCCCGCATCCGATAACACGCGCGTCAATCGGGAGAGTTGCTCGACGAACGCCGGCTCATCATCGAGACAGCGCAGATCGAGCAGCAGCGCACCCTTTTCTATTCGGCCGATGACGGGCACCGGCAGGCGGCGAAACGCGCTGGATAGCGCCTCAACAGAAATTCCGGGGGACGGCGTGATCGCGATCCCTACACTCGGGATGGTCTCGAGCGGCAATGCGCCAGACCCGATCTGACTGGCGCAATCACGTTGCGTCACAGCGCAGAGCGTTCCTAGCGCCATCACCAACTTTGGCGCTAGGCGCTCTGCGGCGGCCGCCACCTCGTCGCGCGATCGCGTGAGCAGCCTGAGCGTCGGCAGACGCTCCTTCAGTCGATCCGGATCGCGATAGAGGCGCAGCGTTGCTTCGAGCGCCGCCAAGCGCACTTTATCGAGTCGCATGGCTCGCTTCATCGGATTGCTGGCGCACGCGTCGACGAGATCGCGCCGGCCGACGATGAAGCCCGCTTGCGGTCCGCCCAGCAGTTTGTCGCCGGAGAAAGTGACGATGTCCGCGCCGTCCTTCACCGCGTCCTGAACGGTTCGCTCGCGGCGCAGTCCATAGCGGGACAGGTCGATCAGTGTTCCAGATCCCAGATCATCGACGACGGGCACGCCGGACTCGCGGCCGAGCACGGCCAACTCTGCGCTATCGACCTCTTTGGTAAAC
>JAIEQQ010000108.1 GCA_019747615.1 Phycisphaerales bacterium | reverse complement strand
CGAGGTCTTCGTTATGAAAGCACTTTCGTTTGCAATTGCCGCCGCGTTTGCTGGAGCGCTCGTCTCAACAACAGCGCTCGCGCAGGGAACGTTGCGCATTGCGATGACCGCCTCTGATATTCCGCTGACCACCGGCCAGCCCGACCAGGGCGGCGAGGGCCAGCGCTTCTTGGGCCTGACGGTTTATGACGCGCTTGTTCATTGGGATCTCTCGAGCGCCGACAAGCCGTCCACGCTTGTTCCCGGTCTTGCCGCAAGCTGGACGTCGGATCCGAATGACAGGACGAAGTGGACGTTCAGGATACGCCCGAACGTGAAGTTCCACGACGGCAGCACGCTGACGGCGGCTGCGGTCGTGTGGAACTTCGACAAGCTGCTCAAGCAGGATGCGCCGCAGTTCGACCAGCGCCAGGCGGCGCAGGGGCGGTCGCGCATTCCTGCGATCGCGTCCTATCGCGCAGTCGACGACCTTACGCTTGAGATCATCACCCGCTCGCCTGACGCCACGTTGCCCTACCAGCTCGCGTGGATCGGCATTTCCTCGCCCGCGCAATGGGAGAAGGTAGGCAGGAACTGGCAGGAGTTCGCCAAGACGCCGTCCGGCACGGGTCCGTGGCGCCTTGCCGGCTTTACCCCGCGCGAGCGCGCCGAACTGGTTCCCAACAGGGATTACTGGGACAAGGACCGCATCCCCAAGCTCGACCGGATGATCCTGATCCCGATGCCGGAAACCAACACGCGCGTTGCGGCCCTGCGGTCCGGCCAGGTGGACTGGATCGAGGCGCCCGCGCCGGATGCAGTTCCCTCGCTCCGGAAGGCTGGCATGCAGATCGTCACCAACGTCTATCCGCATAACTGGACGTGGCATCTGTCGCGCGCCGAAGGCTCGCCGTGGAACGACGTGCGCGTACGCAAGGCCGCCAATCTCGCCGTCGATCGTGAAGGCTTGAAGGAGTTGCTCGGCGGTCTGATGGTTCCGGCCGAGGGCTTCATGCCGCCGGGGCACCAATGGTTCGGCAAGCCGACCTTCAAAGTCAGGCGCGATCTGGCGGAAGCCCGCAAGCTACTGGCCGAGGCCGGGTATGGCCCCAGCAGGCCCTTCCAGACCAAGATCCTGATCTCGCCCTCGGGCTCGGGCCAGATGCAGCCGCTCGCCATGAACGAGTTTCTGCAGCAGAACCTCGCCGAGGCCGGGATGAAGATCGATTTCGAAGTCGTCGAGTGGAACACGCTGATCAACATCTGGCGCGCCGGCGCGAGGCATGAAAGCTCACGCGGCGCGACAGGGATGAACTACAGCTACTTCATCCAGGACCCCTTCACGGGCTTCATCCGTCACCTGCAGTGCAACCTGCAGCCGCCGGCGGGGACGAACTGGGGCCACTATTGCGACCCGGACATGGAGAAGATGTTCGACGCCATTCGCACGACGTTCGATCCCGTCGAGCAGCAGAAGGTGCTTGAATCCGTCCATGAGAAGTATGTCAACGATGCGCTCTTCCTGATGGTGACGCACGATGTCAATGCGCGCGCGATGTCGCCAAGGGTGCGCGGCTTCGTGCAGGCGCAGAACTGGTTCCAGAACTTCTCGTCGATCACCATGGCGCCGTGAGGGCCTGCCTCACGAAGCTAACGGTGAGGGCATGAAGCCATGTTGAAGTACGTCGCCACGCGCGTCCTGTATACGCTGCCGGTCGCCTTTGGCGTCAGCATCGTGTGCTTCATGCTCGTCCACATTGCGCCGGGAGATCCGCTGACGTCGGTGCTTCCCCCGGACGCGTCCG
>JAIEQQ010000131.1 GCA_019747615.1 Phycisphaerales bacterium | reverse complement strand
GCCGGTGCGTTTGGGGGGTTCGAATGGTCGCTAGGCGGTGGGGCGCGAGGTTGACTTACCTTGGGGTTGCGCTCGGCGTGCCCGGCGCCGCCGGTGCGCTCGCGGCTGCCGTCGCTGCGGGGACGAAGAAACGCTGGGCGGCGATGTTGACCAATCGGGCGATCATTTCTTCTTCGCTGGTTGCGGTGCCCTTCTCTTTGATGCGGAGGACGAAGCGGCGCGATTCTTCGTCAAGCTTTCGTGTGCGCAGTTCGCGATACAGATCGAGCTGGGCTTCTTGAAGTGCTTTGCCAGCGGGGCGGTCGAGCTTCTCGACGAGCATCCACGCCGTGATGTCGCGGTTGCGGTCGGGGTCGCGATAGGTGATCGGCCCGCCGATGGCGGTGGGTGAGAGCGACGTGAAGAGCGTGTTCAGTTCCGCCTGCTTGAACGGCTTGGCGTCTTTGATGTCGCGCCCTTCGAGTTCGAACTCGTACTTGCCACCGGATGATGGAAGGAAGAGGTTGAGCGCCCGGTCGCTGGCGACATCGGAGAACGGCTTACTGGCAAGGTCGGAGGTGATCTGCGAGACTTTCGCGGTGTCGCGTGTCTCGGCCCAGATCATGCGCACCGTCGCGCTGCCCAGCGGATTAAAGCGAAGGAACTGGCGCTCGTACTCCACCTGCACATCACGCCAGCTCACGTTCACACGCGGGATGATGAACCGCTGATAGATCATCTGTAAGAGCGCCAAGTCGCGCTCGTTGCGGGCGCGAATGTCCAGCGAGCCCTCTTCCATCTCGGCGAGGCGTGCGTTCGCGGCTTCCGCTGAGCCGCCGGACTGGCTCACGAGGTTCTCGCGAATGTTGCTCAGGAAGAAGAGCAGGCCGCGGCGCTCTTCGGGCGAGAGCACGCTGCGAGCTTCGGCGAGCATGAGCTCCTGCACGGTTTCGTTCTGCAGCTTCGTTCGGACTGCGGCGACGGCGTCGCGCTGCCAGAGTCGCGGCGTGTCCTTGTTCTCGACGGCCTGCGCGGTGAAGCGTGCTTCAAACTCCTCGAGGAACTGCGACGCGTAGACGGGCTTGCCGTTGATCTGGCCGACCAGCGCATCGACCACGATCGGCCTGCCGGCGGGTTTGGCGGCGGGGCTGGGCGGGCCCGCGGGTGCGCCGGGGCTGATGGTCACGCCCTCGGGCTGATCGGGTGTCGCGGCGACCGCCATGCCCGGGTTGAGTCGCGTTGGCTGACGCGCAATCGGCGCGAGGCCCCGGCCTTCGAGCACGGTGACGTCTGGATCGACGGCTGATCGCGGGGCCGCGGCGCTGCCGCCGATCGGAGTGTTCGGGCTCGTGACACGCGATGATGCTTTGCCGCTGTTTGCAGAGGTGCCCGGCGTCGTCGCGGTTGCGTTGCTGGCATCCGCGCTGCGGAAGTCATCGAGGTTGATCACCGTTGTGACGGGTGCGGCTTCGGTGCGCAGCTCCGTCTGCGGCGTCGCGTCTGAGGAACAGCCGCCGCTCAGCGCTGCGAGTGAGAGCAGCGTTCCGGCGAGGGAGAGGACCGCGATCGTGCGTCGGGTGTGGGTCATGAGGGCGGTCTGGCGAGCGTGTGCGTGGCGGTTCATGGCGACCTCGGTTCTGTGCGTTGATCCCCGGCCCGGCTGCGTCCGACGCGTGGCAATCCGTGCCTTGCGTCTCGGCGGCTGTCGCGCCCGCCGCGTTTGATCCGATCAGCATATCCGGTGGGGCCGTCGGCGGCGCGTTCGGCCGGGAGCGGCCGGATCGCGTGGGATCTGCGGGGCGGC
>JAIEQQ010000177.1 GCA_019747615.1 Phycisphaerales bacterium | reverse complement strand
GATCGTCGGACGAACCGTTCTCAACATCGCCAAGGACCCGACGAACATCCAGGGCAAACGCGTCACGCTCGGGCCGGCCGATGCGCCGCTGGCCCCCGGCGCTGGCACCGCCGCCGCCGCGAGCGGCCGGACATACGTCACCCAGCCCGGCGACACGCTCTCGGGCATCTCCAAGAAGTTCTACGGCAAAGCCACGCTCTGGAAACGCATCGCTGACGCCAACCCGCAGGCGCTGAGCGACCCCGCGAAGCTGAGGGCGGGTGTTGAGCTTGTGATCCCGGAGTAATCTGGCCCCGTCCCACTCTCTCCCGGTCCTACCGGGGGAGATGGCGAGTCCGCGCGAGCCAGAGGGGGCGTTCGGCCCCCGGCGATTGCCGTGATCACGAGTAAATCGCAGTCCCGCCCCCTCCGCCGCGAAGCGCGGCGCCTCCTCCAGTAGGAACTGCGGGAGGGTGGTGCGTGCACGCTCGCCCCAGCACGCGACGCGTTGCTCCGCCCGCTACCCTGCGTCTCGCACCTTTGCCGCGGAGATTTGCATTGCCCAGCACCTGTAAGCGGATTCTTGTCACCGGCGGCGCCGGGTTTCTCGGCTCGCACCTGTGCGATCGGTTGGTCGCCCAGGGGCACGATGTGATCTGCCTGGACAACCTCTTCACGAGCCAGAAGATCAACATCACGCACCTCCTGGGCAAGCCCAACTTCGAGTTCATCCGCCACGATGTCACGCATCCGCTGTGGCTGGAAGTGGACGAGATCTACAACGCGGCGTGCCCCGCGGCGCCGGGTCATTACCAGTACAACCCGATCAAGACGATGAAGACCAGCGTGATGGGCGCGATCAATATTCTGGGCATGGCCAAGCGCTGCCGCGCGAAGGTGCTCCAGTTTTCGACCAGCGAGGTCTACGGCGATCCCGAGGTTCATCCGCAGCCCGAGAGCTATCGCGGAAACGTGAACCCGATCGGCCCGCGCGCGTGCTATGACGAGGGCAAGCGGGCCGCCGAGACGCTGTTCTTTGACTATTACCGCCAGAACAAGCTCAACATCCGCGTCGTGCGCATCTTCAACACCTACGGCCCGCGCATGCACCCGTTCGACGGGCGCGTGGTCTCGAACTTCATCCGCCAGGCGCTCGAGAACGCGCCGATCACGATCTTCGGCGAGGGCAAGCAGTCGCGATCGTTCTGCTATGTCAGCGATCTGATCGAGGGCATCAACCGCATGATGGACGCGCCCGATGACTTCATCGGCCCGGTG
Source organism: Phycisphaerales bacterium (assembly GCA_019747615.1). Next base: position 523 of record JAIEQQ010000177.1, on the reverse strand, counting down.
AATCTTGGGAACCCGGTGGAGTTCACGATGCTGGAACTGGCCAAGACGGTGATCGAGCTGACCGGCAGCAAGAGCGAACTGGTCTACAAGCCGATGCCGGCCGATGACCCGAGCCAGCGCCAGCCGGACATCACGCTGGCGAAGGCGAAGCTCAACTGGCAGCCGACGATCGAGCTTCGCGAGGGCCTCCTGAAGACGATCGAGTACTTCCGATCGATCGATTTCAAGAGCTTCCGCGCGCCGACGCCGAACTATTGAGGGGAAGGGATCAAGGGATCGAGGGATCTGGGGACCGGGGATCTCGGGAGGGATGCGATGAGGCCACGAAAGGCTGGTGGGAAGCCGCGCGGCGGTGTGACGAGTCTGCGGCTGTTCGTTGCGGTGTATCCGCCGATCTCTGACGCGCAGGCGATGCTCGCGCAGGTGGATCGCGGGGCGTTGCCCGCGGGCGCGAGCGTGGCGACGGCGGAGCTGGTGTACTGCACGCTGGCGTTCATCGGCGAGACGCCGGTGCAGCGCATGG
>JAIEQQ010000084.1 GCA_019747615.1 Phycisphaerales bacterium | reverse complement strand
AACGAGGACGACCGAGCGATGCGTGGTCGTCGTGATCGTCCTCCGTCATGTTCGTCGCACCTGCCACCGTGTTCGTCATTGCAAACTCCCATTTCAGCTGGCCCCGGCGCGTCGTCGGACCGCCAGCGCGTGCTGACGCCACGCGTGAAAGAACGCGGGCGTCTGACGTTTTCAGCCTTCGAGGCGGCAAATGACGCACCCGACCCACAAGCGGTCCAGTCCACCGAACAAAATCAATATTTTTGCGAGATTTCTCGTTGCAGAACCGTACTCATGCCGTATATTAGACTGTGAACGGTGTATGATTGGGTAACGCGATCCAGACAAAGCTCGTCAGCGAAAGGAATCGCCATGATGAACGCCAGCCGGATTGATCGACTTGTTCGTGGAGATCGGCTTGAGCAGCTCTTGGAAGAGGTGCTTTCCAACGGGCGGCGGCTGCCGCTGGCGGCGAGGGCGGTTCTGCATGAGCCGCGGGCGCTGGAGTTGGCGTCGATCGGCCTGGCGCTCCAGCGGCTGGTCGAGCTGACCTACACGCCGCAGGCCGGAGCGGTGGTGCTTGCGGAGCGGCTGGCCACGGGCCTGCACGCGGCGGCAGCGATCGACGCGGCGCCGGAGCGAGATGCGTCGTCGGGACTCGATGCGGGCGGCGCGCTTGTCGCGCGGGCGATCGCCACGTGCGCGTTGGATGATCTGGCCCGCCAGGCGGAGTCCACTGGCGTTGAGCTCTCGGCGAGCCTTCGCGTCGCACGTCAGGAATCGGCCCGCCACCTCGGCGCGATGATCTTTGAATCGCAGTCCACCCACGCGGCGCATCACCCCCGTCAGCGCGGACTGGTTTCATCGCCGCTGATCTCATGCATGCTTGCGTGGCAGCTCTGCGGGCGCACCCGACTATCAGCGGAACTGCAAGCGTTCGCACGAGCAGACCTGCTCCATCGCGCGATCCACGATCTTCGTCTTGGCGCGGATCGCGATTGCGCCGGGGTGCTGGCGATCGCGGGCATCGAAGCGATCGCGCCATCGACGACGGCCATACCGCTGGCGACTGCGACTGCGACTCCAACGCCGACGGCAATGGCAGCCGCAACTGCAAACACAACGAGCGCGGCATCGGTGGTGCCAACGGTGACGGCGCCGTGCCGCGAGCCGATCAAGTTCGCGGCGCGGCGCAACCGACCCGCAGCGGCGTGAGCTCGGTGCGGGCGGGGCGTTCGAGTGGGTTCTTCGTCAGTGTCTGTGCGTGATCGATCAGAACGCGCTGGGCAGGCCTTCGATGCGGCGCCACGTGGAGATCTGCCCAAGATGAGACATGGGGTGGCCGGAAAGGAGGAACGCGATCGCCTGAGCTCGCAGCGGGAAGAGCTCCTTCATGCGGCCTTCCATGGGGTTGGGCTCAAGGAGCAGTGCGTCGTCGGCATTGGCGATGGCGTCAAAGGTCGGCGCGAAGCTGTTGCGGTAGAAGGTCGTGAGCTCTTCCATCGATGGGTAGATCGTGCCCTCGGGGTCGTCGCGACATTCCGAACCGTTCTTGAAGAGGGCTTCGTAGATCGCCGGCGGCTGGGTAATGCCGGCGGGATTGTTCACGAGGCCGATGATCTTGTGCTGGTAGAACGCCAGATGGCCGTAGACCCACGCGGGGTGATTGGCGTGAACGGTCTTGCCGCCGATGACGGCCTGGCGGGCGAAGCGGTTTGTGGTGACGCCCTTGAGCATCGCCTCGGCATAGTTCTGGGTGAGGACAGCGGGGGCGACGAGGATCTTGCCGATGGAAC
>JAIEQQ010000463.1 GCA_019747615.1 Phycisphaerales bacterium | reverse complement strand
CGCGACGCCAAAGTCGACATCATCACCTACAAGAAGCGCGACGGCTCGATCAACGACGACGCGCTGTTGCTCCTGCGTCACTCCGCGGCTCACATCATGGCCGAGGCCATCCAGCGCGTCGTCCCCAACGCGCAGCTCGTCTACGGCCCGCCCCTGCCCACCGGCTTCTACTACGACATCAAGTTCCCCGACGACCGCCCGCTCAGCACCACGGACTTTGCGAACATCGAAGCCGAGATGAAGCGCATCGTGGCGGAGGACCGGAAGTTCACCCGCTATGAGTGCTCCCCCAGCGACGGCCTCAACAAGCTCTCCGCCGAGGGCAGCAAGTACAAAATCGACAACGCGCAGCGCGCGATGGCCGCCTCCGTATCTGCCGCAGCCTCTTCCCCCTCGGCCCACGGCCCTCAAACCTCGGCCCTCTCCTTCTACGCCACCGGCACCCCCGGCCAAGCGTGGGAAGACCTCTGCCGCGGCCCTCACGTCCCCTCCACCGGGCGCGTCGGCGCGATCAAGGTCATGTCGCTCGCCTCCAGCTTCTGGCACGGCGACGAAAACTCCGACCGCCTCACCCGCGTCTACGGCACCGCCTTCGCCACCCAGGCCGAACTCGACGAGTTCCTGAAGCAAAAAGAAGAAGCCAGCGCCCGCGACCACCGTGTCATCGGCGCCAAGCTCCGCCTCTTCCACATCGACGAGACCGTCGGCCAGGGCCTCATCCTCTGGACCCCCGCGGGCTCCATCATCCGCAAGGAACTCCAGAACTTCATCGGTGACGAGCTCCGCAAGCAGGGCTACACCGAGGTCTTTACGCCGCACATCGGGCGGCTCGAGCTCTACAAGACCAGCGGCCATTTCCCCTACTACAAAGACTCGCAGTTCGCGCCCATCATCGAGCGCGACGCCATCGAGCAACTCAGCGCGCAGGGCTGCTCCTGCGCCGAGATGTTCAACCGCGTCGAGGGCGTCAGCGCCAAGCTCGCGCAGGGCATCAACGAGCGCACTGGCAAAGAGACCATCACCAAGGATCGCGTGCGCCCGGACAACGAGCTCATCGCCGGCTTCATGCTCAAGCCCATGAACTGCCCGCACCACGCCAAGATCTTCGACTCCGCCCCCCACTCCTATCGCGACATGCCCGTGCGTCTGGCGGAGTTCGGCACCGTCTACCGCTGGGAGCAATCCGGCGAGCTCAACGGCATGACCCGCGTGCGCGGCTTCACCCAGGACGACGCCCACCTCTTCTGCACCGAAGACCAGATCCCCGCGGAGATCCAGGGCTGCCTGAGCCTCGTCAAGGTCATCTTCAACGTGCTGGGAATGAAGGACTATCGCGTGCGCGTGGGCCTGCGCGACCCCAGCGGCGACAAGTACACCGGCACCAAGGAGAACTGGGACAAGGCGGAGGCGGCGTGCCGCGATGCTGCGAAGTCACTCGGCGTGCCGTTCAGTGAGGAGCCGGGCGAGGCGGCGTTCTATGGCCCGAAGATTGACTTTGTTGTGAAGGACGTGATCGGCCGCGAGTGGCAGCTTGGCACCGTGCAGGTTGATTACAACATGGCCATCCGCTTTGACCTGTCGTACATCGGCCCGGACAACAAGCCCCACCGCCCCGTCGTCATCCACCGCGCGCCCTTCGGCTCCATGGAGCGTTTCTGCGGCGTGCTCATCGAGCATTTCGCCGGCGCATTCCCCACCTGGCTCAGCCCCGAACAAGTCCGAGTGCTGCCGATCAGCGAAAAGACCAACGACTACGCGCAGCGGGTGGCCGAG
>JAIEQQ010000029.1 GCA_019747615.1 Phycisphaerales bacterium | reverse complement strand
GCCTTGACAGCATCACCCGCGAGGAACCGCTGCAAGTCCTCGGCCAGCTCCGACGCCGACTGGTACCGCCGGTTGCGGTCCTTCTCCACCGCCTTCATCACCATCCAGTCCACCTCGCCGCGGAGTGTGCCGCCGAGTTTGTCGGGCTGGAGTCGCCGCGCCGCTGCAATGCTGGTGCGTTTACCGGCGTCCATGGTCATCACGCGCGTGCTCGGCTTGGGCGGGTCCTGCTCGCGGACAACTTGCTGCATCCGCTCTAGGCCTTCCTTGAGCAGCAAATCGGTGTCGAAGGGCAGTGAGCCGCTGAGCAGCTCGTACATCAGCACGCCCAGGGCGTAGACATCCGATCGCGTGTCCACATCCACGCCCGACTGCAGGACCTGCTCCGGGCTCATGTACGCGGGCGTGCCGATGAACTGGCGGAAGGCGGTGTAGACGGTTTTGTCAGTCAGCGTGCTTGCACCCGCGATGGCTTTGGCGATGCCGAAGTCGATGACCTTGGGCACGGCCTTGCCGTCCATGATCGTCACAAGCACGTTGCTTGGCTTGATATCGCGGTGGATGATCCCCTTCTGGTGCGCGTGCTGGATCGCCTGACAGACCGGGATCATCAGTTCAATCCGTTCTCGCGGCGAAAGGCGGTTCTCCTCGCAATACGCCGTGATCGGAACGCCTCGAACGATCTCCATCACAAAGAACGGCCGCCCGGCGCGGGTCGTCCCCGCGTCGAGCACCTTGGCGATGTTGGGATGCTCCATCATCGCCAGCGCCTGCCGCTCGGCTTCGAAACGCGCCACCACCGCCCGCGAGTCCATACCCTCCTTGATGATCTTCAGTGCGACCCGCCGCTTGATGGGTTCACCCTGCTCGGCGGCGTAAACCTCGCCGAACCCACCCTCGCCCAGGCGCTCCAGCAGTCTATACGCCCCGATTGTGGCGCCAGGCCTATCGGCGTATGACAACGGTTGGGTCCGCGCACCACCCTCCGCGTCCGCCAGTAAGCCCGCCGTCGGACTCCCCTTACGAATCCGTCGGAGTAAATCATCCTGCCCCGCGGCGGACAGAGCCTTGGTCACCAAGGCCAGCAGTTCGCCATCCTGACCGCACACCAGCCGCGCTCCCGCCGCACGCCGATCCTCCGGCACGCTCAGCAGCAGGTCAACGACTTCAGACAGACGATCAAGGTCAGGCGAACTCACGACTGGATGTCTCCACTGCCGCACCGCTCGAGCGTGCACCACAAGGGTAGTTGGCAGACAGGCACATCTGACACCATCCGTGCCACAAAGGTCGCCGGCCGTAAACTATGTCCCATGCACCCGACTTCCGCCACACTCATGCTGCGTCTGAAGGACGACGGCGACGCCCGGGAAGTGGCGTGGGCCGAGTTCTGTGAACGCTACGAGCCGATCATCGCCGGCTTCGCCAGACGTCAGGGGCTGGCAGCAAGCCTGATTCCCGACCTGGTTCAGCAGATCGTCGTCGGGTTCTTCGCCTCGCAGCCGCGATTCACTTATGACCCAAGCAAGGGCCGCTTTCGCGGCTATCTCAAAGCCTGCGTCGCCCACGAGGTGCAGCGGCTTCGAACCACCTCCGCTGCCGCTGCAAAGCGCGAACACGCCGCGGCCGTGACCGACGAGACCGAGGACAAAGCGTGGGACGCGGAGTGGGAATCTCACCAGTTGAGAGCGGCCACAGAGCGCGTCCGCGCAAGTTACCGCGGCAGTTCTACCTTCGAGGCATTCTACAGAGTGTTTGTAGCCGGCGA
>JAIEQQ010000061.1 GCA_019747615.1 Phycisphaerales bacterium | reverse complement strand
CCCGTCACCGCCTTACCACCTTGAGCTGGACCGCAGCGGCTTGTCGGACAGGCCCGCCAGGGCCATGAGCCAGCCCCGCAATGCCCACAACGCGCCGCCGATCGGCGCGGTGTAGGCGCTGGCCAGCACACGTTGTCCGAGTTCCTGCCAGACGTTCCAAATGATCGCCGGCTCGAACCACGAGCGGATCGTGACTAGTGAGACCAGCGCGAGCTGGGCTAGAAGCGTCGCGGCCACGGCGAGGAAGATCCACGCCAAGGCCGAGCGGCGGATCATCATGCCGCGGATGGTGACCACGAACGACGCGCAGAGCAGGCCCGCCAGGGCGTGCGGGCCGACGAGGGCCACGCCGTTGCGCTCGGTCAGCAGGTCCAGCGCCAGACCCGCCAAGAAGCCGGTCCAGCGCGCCTGCGAGGGCGGCGCGAACATCGCGATCATCACGATGCCCGGCAGCAGAAAGCACGGCATGACCACGTTCGGTCCGAACGCGCTGCCTGTGGCCAGTTCAAGCCCGAGCAGGATGTACAGAATCACGACTGTGCCGAGCACGTTCATCGCTCCGGCCCCCCTGAGCCACCCGAGGCGGCGTCCGATGAGAATCGGATCGTCAGCGAGCTGACGCGATACGGGTCGATCGCCGGTTGAATCTCAACCACCGTGCGACCGTTTGGCGCTTCCTCGGCGCGGATGACTCGACCGAGGATCAGCATCTGGTCCGCCGCGGCCCAGGATTCATCCAGCAGCCGCACGACCATCCCGGTCTGGACGCGCATCGCGCCGGGCTCGCTTCCGCGTTCGATGAACACCAGACCACTCAGTGTGCCGCGACCGGTGGGCTTCAGGCTGACGCGAACGCGGGCGCTGGTGAGCGTGGTGCTGGTGACGCTGGTGGATTCCGGCGATTCGAAGCGTTCGCTATCGAGAATGACGCCCTTGATCTCCGCCGCCGCGAGCCCGCTGATCGGCTGCACGCGGGCGATGCGCCCGCCGCCATCGATGGACGCGACACGCCCGACAAGGTGCACGCGATCGGCCACAGCGACGGCATTGGTCGGAATATTCAGCGAGGCCGCGGCTCGTACCAGCAAGAGTTGATCAGTCAGCCCCAGCACGGGCAGGGGCGACGTCTCGCGCGTGATGAACGAGACGTTGAGCTGCTGCGTGCGTCCCAGCGCGTTGATCTGGTCGCGCAGGGATTGGTTCTCCTGCATCGCGGTGAGGTAGTTCTTCTTCCACTCCTGGGCCTCGAGTTGTGCCAGGGCGGCGCCGGTGGCATCGGCCCCGGACTGGCCGGAGGAGCCGCGGGCCGAGCGGATGATCCACGTGAACGGCGCCTGCACCGGCAGCGCGACGATCACCATTCCCGCCCGCAGCCCATCGCGCAGGCCGAAGGCGGTGGTGAAGCGCGACGGCAGCACGCTGACCAGCCCGGCGGCGACTGCGGAGACCAGGAGCACGCGGTTCCAGTTCATGGGCGATCAGCACTCACGGGGGAGTTCTCGGGAAAGGGTCGATGAGATCGGGGCGACGCCCGCGTACATCACGCCAGCGCCATCAAGCATCCTGGCTGTTCTCGAGCTGGTTCTTCAGCAGGTCGATGTTGTCCAGGAAGATCGCGGTGCCGCGGGCGACGCTGGTGAGCGGGTCATCGGCGATCTTGACCGGCAGGCCGGTGGCGTTCTGCACGACGATGCCGATGCCACGGAGCAGCGCGCCGCCGCCGGCGAGCATGATGCCGGATTCGACAAGGTCCGCCGCG
>JAIEQQ010000261.1 GCA_019747615.1 Phycisphaerales bacterium | reverse complement strand
GGCCTGGTGGGCCGATGCGCTGAGCCCGGCACCGGCGGGCACCGAGCGGCGCGAGTGGCGCAAGTTCAAGAACGAGTTTGTTGCGCCCGCCATCAAGGAGATCAACGACCTCGGCGACATCGAGATCGAGTTGATCGAGTTCAGGCGCGGCCGTGAAGTCGAGTTCGTTCAGTTCGCGGTCAAGAAGAGCGCACGGCGTCCCGAGAGGATCGCGCCGGTGCCGCCCGACGTGACGAACATCCTGAGAGGCGGCAAGCTGAGCATCCGCGACACGGTGATCGAGGAACTCGAGCGCGCCTACGGCGTTGTCGCCGTGACCGAAGGACTGGAACGCTACGAGCGCTTCCTGAGTGGAGCGGACCGCCCGCGCATCGGCAACGCCGGCGCCTACCTGCGCACGATCATCGCGAACAAGGCGCGCGAAGAGGCGCCGGCAGGGCAGGGCGCCGAACCAGAGAAGACGGCGCACGTGGTCGTCGAGAGCAGGGCGGCATCGGCGATGCCCGCTTCGCGTCGCGATGTCGAAGACGCTGAGCGCCACCGGCGCTTCAGCCTGATCCGCGACCAGTTCGCCAAGCTGGACGCCGAGGAGCAGTTGGAGTGGGTGCGGCGCGTGCGTGACGAGGCGGACGCAAACACGGCACCCAGCCCGAGCATCATGAAGCGCCTTGCGCGCGGTGAGTGGCAGTCGCCGCTGGTCCAGGTGATGGTGATTCAGCACTACGCGAAGAGCGAGCTGGGTGAGGACTGGGCGACGCTGCCGTTCACGGAGTTCGAGAGCCTCATGGCCATCGACGCCGGCAGCGAACGCGACGTGGGCTGAACTCGCCGCAACTGCCCGGGCAAAAAAATGCCCCACTGCATGTGCAGTGGGGCAGGGCGCGCAGTGACTAGGCTGCAATTTGCTCCGGGACATCCTCGACAGCGTTGCTGCCGACTTCGTCCTTTCCGAGATCCAACTCGGCTTCGAGCTCACGTTGCCTCGCGATCAGCGCGGCCAAGCGATCCTCGTGCTCGAAGGGCCGCTGCAGCTCAGCCGCAAGGCCTTCGAGTTTGGATCGCATCCTCGCGAGCCGCTGGGCGCAGTCATCGCGGTGCGGCGCAATCTCGCGGATCGTCTCGGTCAAGCTGGCGTGGAGTGCCGGTCCGGTCTGGCAAGGTCTGCACTCGTGTGAGCTCGCGCCCCGCACGAACAGGTGCACCTCGTCCTCTGCGCGTCCGATGAACACGCACAGTTCGAAAGCCCCGACGGTGCCGATGACCTCGTCCCGCGCGGACCGCGAGATCGATGCCCTCGCACTGCGCACGGTCGCCCTGAGCACCTCGCCGATCTCTTCACGACCGCGGTGGGTGCGTCCGTGGACGTTGACCACCAGGTCCGTTCCGAGAACGGCGTGCGCCCGTTCGGCATCTCCCACGAGGGCCGCGAGCAACCGCTCGTTGCTCTCGATGCGCATCGGCAAGCCGGCCACCTCGGATTCGTTCGCGTAGCGTTGGTTGCGCCACACGGACAGCAGCGAGGCGTACTTCGCGATCTCCGCGTCGACACCAGCCTTCTCGATGATCTTCGGATTGCCCGACGCCAGCGCCTTCACTTCGGCGTAGGTCAGCGTTGCGAGCTCAACGTCCTCGACAGACCGGATGCCCTTGTCCCCGCTCATCACCTGCGCGATGAACTTGGCCTTGGTGAGCACCGTCTGCCAGCTGTACGCGTCGAAGCTGCCTTCGGTGACGTAGCGGATGATCTCCACCTC
>JAIEQQ010000187.1 GCA_019747615.1 Phycisphaerales bacterium | reverse complement strand
TGCTGCAAAGCGAGCTGACCCCGGGCGCGACGCGGACAATGGCACGCCTGGCACTGATCGAGCCGACGGATGACTCGGCGTTCGCGTTCGCCGAGGCGCTGGGCTTTGCACGCACCGGCGACGGGCGGCGGGCCGAGTCGTTGCTGAATCGACCGGACGTTGCGAAGCTCCTTCGTGCCTATGAGGCGGTGCTGAACGCCGACGGTCAGCTCAACGCGGTACAGGCGCTGCAACGGTGGATCGACGAGTGGCCGACATGCCCGGAGTGTCGCAATCGTCGAACAGTGAGCCGCACAGACGGGCCGGGCACGCCTGTGCGCACGCGCCTGTGCGGGACGTGCGGCGGAATGCCCGGGCCTCGACTGAGCGATGCGGAGCTTGCGGCGCAGCTTCGCACGGAGGCGTCGCTGCTGCGTGGCATTCATCGATTCTGGTCGTCGCAGTATTTGGTAGACCAAGGCGAGCCGCTGCGCGATCCATCGCCGGATTCGGTCGCGTCGTCGTTCGTCGTTGATGTATCGCTGTCGGTCTATCGCGACGGACGCTGGACAGTCGCGCCGAAATGACGCGGCCTCACGAGCAACCCGGAGCCGAAGAGCAGCGATCGCGCGCCGCGTTCATCGCGGCGCACGAGAGGTTGCACGCCTGGACCCTGCGGCTGTTCATGCAACGGACCGGCTCCCGCCGCGCTGTCGCTGAAGACCTGGCGCAGCGCACTTGGCACGCGGCGTGGAAGGCTGTTTCGACCGGCGTCTACGACCCGTCGCGCGCGTCGATGACCACGTTCATCCACGGCGTCGCGCAAACGATCGCCCGCGGGGCGGCGACGGAGTTCGCTCGCGCCGCGAATCGAAAGCCGCCGGAGCCGGTGGGGTGGGGCGCAAGTGAGTCAGCGGATCTGAGCAAGCTGGTGGAGCAGGCCGAGATGGTCGATCGCGTGCGGGCCGCGCTGCGTGGCGATGCACCGGGCGCGGGGCTGACGCCCGATGAGATCGGCGTGCTCCAGCTCGTGTCGCGCGGCGTGGGTGACCGCGAACTGGCCAAGCAACTCGGCGTCGCGCCATCCACCGCCAACGCCCGAAAACGCAGCGCCATGCAGAAACTGGCGGGGTATCTGGAATCCGGCAGAGTGCCGAAAGGCGTGGGGCCGGGCGATGCCGGCAATTTGCCCGACGAGGCCGAGCGCGTGCGGCCGGTGCGCCAATAGAGAGGTGTGAGAGAGCGTTGATGTATTTGGGGGCGGCGGGCGGCGGGTGGAGTGGCGGGGTTGAAACGAGCGCTGCTCGCGATGAGCGGAATGGATCGGGTGACCTATGGCGAAACTAAACGACGAGTCCATCGAGCGTCTGCTGCGAACGGCCCACGAGGTGGACCGGCTCGAAGACGAGCTTGTGCGCGGGACATCGGGCGGGCGCGGCGTGGTGCTGCGTCGCATCGGTTGGGGTGTGGGTGTCGCTATCGCGGCGGGGCTTGCAATCGCTACAACCATCTCGCTGGTGCAGCCGGCCACGCCGACGCCGACGTCGCCGCGAGCGGGTGATCGGGTGATTACGTCGCGGACCCCCGCGGCGGATCGCGGTCGTCCTGAGGTCGCGCAGCTCCCGGTCGCGCCGGAGTTGCCGGTGTCTCAGCCGACCGACGGCCGCTCGGGCGTGCTGCTGGCGATCGTCGGGCACGCCGATGGCAGCCTGCGGTGTGTGAACTGGTCGGCGGATCCGTTTCAGGGTCGCGCGCTCAGTGAGCTGCGCGATGAC
>JAIEQQ010000001.1 GCA_019747615.1 Phycisphaerales bacterium | reverse complement strand
GAGGATGTCCGCATCGGCCAGCCGCAGCAAGATCAACCCGCCCAGCGGCTCAGTGATCGTGAACGTCACGTTCAACTCGCCCGGCTGCGCCCCACCATCAGCACCAACCTCCGCCGCTCCCGCACCAGTCCGCGCTCGCCCACCGCCCGACATCGCTGAGGTCGACCCTACCCCCGCACCGCCAGCATTCCCAGCGTTCCCCGCATCGACCACGCCCGCCGCGGGAACCTCGATCGCGCGCCGTTCCAGCACGCGCCCGCCCAGGCTCAGCACAAGCTGCGTGTTCACGCGAGCCTCAGCAGAGTTGATCACGCGTGCGAACACGCGCACCGTCGCCGGGTCTTCAAAGTCACGCCGCGCGCTGATCGACACAATCCCCGCGTTCGCCACACCACCGGCACCAGGTCGCGCGCTTGCGCCAGCACCGAGCCCCGGCGGCGGCCCGCACCGCACCAGCGCCAGGTTCACCCCCGCCAGTGCGCTCGCGATCTCCCGCGCGTGCGAAGGCGTCTGGTCATATTCCGGAATCCCGCCGTCAGACGCCAGCAACACCAGCGCCCGCCCACCCTCAAAGCTCTCGTCCTGCGGCCGATCCAGCACCGCCCGCACGAGCCGAATCGCCCGCAGCGGATCTCCCGGCTGATCCGTCGGCGTCACCCGCTCGAGCGCCTCTTGCAGCACCTGCCGATCATCAGTCATCGGCGACAGAATCGTCGCCTCGCTGGCAAACCGCACGATCATCATCTGCTGATCGCCCGAGAGCGCATCGATCATCCGCTCCGCCCGCGCCCGCGCCTCATCCAATCGCGTGATCGGCGCTGTCGCCGGTCCGCCCGCCTCGGTCCCGCTCGCCAAGCCCCGCGGCCGGTACGCCCGGTCCCCATCCAGCGCCGACATCGACGCCGACGTATCGATGATCAGCACCGTCCGCCCCGACGCCGGCCCTGTCGCCGGAATCACCGGTCTGGCCGCCGCCACGATCAAACACGCCAGAATCAACAACTGCAACAACAGCAGCCAGTTGAACCGCAGCCAGCGAAACGGCACGTTCGCCTGCAAATCCCGTACCGCCTGCTGCCACAAAAACGTGGAGCTCACCCGCACCGGCCGCCGGCGCAGCTTCAAAAAATACAGCGCCAGCAACAGCGGCACACAGATCGCCGCCGCCGCGAGGCCGACCATCGGTGCCAGAAACGTCACGACGAGCCCTTCGAAGGCGGGCCAGACTTCTTCTTGAACGGGCGACGCTTGGGTTCCTTCTTCTCCGGCTCCGGCATGCCCTTGGCCAGCGGCTTAAACCGCCTCGACGATTGCCGTCTCGGGTCCTTCTCCAGCAACACGCGCTTGTGCGGCGGCACCCGCGCCGCTGGCAGATCCGCCCATCCGGCCACCGGCGCACTCTCAGCCTTCGGATCTTTCGGAACATCCGGCCGCGACCCGCGGAACCGCATGCACACCGCAAAGATCTCGCGGCTGACCTCACGCGTTGCATCCGGCCTATACCCGCGAGCAAACTCAAACACGCCCAGCGCCTCACGCATCAGATCCGGGTACAGCTCGCCCTCAAGCACCTTCATCACCAGCCGCCCGCCCGGCGCCAGCGCCTTCTCCGCAATCTCCAGCACGCGCCGACACAGCGTCACCGAGCGAAGATCATCGCCGATGCCCGCGGTGTTCGGGGCCATGTCGCTCAGCACGACGCTGAACAAGCCATCAGACCAACCCTTGCCGCGCCGCGTCAGCGCCAGAAG
>JAIEQQ010000428.1 GCA_019747615.1 Phycisphaerales bacterium | reverse complement strand
GTCTTATGCCACCGATGGCGGTGGTACAGCGCGATGCCCTCTCGATCGATCCAGGCGATGACGAGCATGCCCCGGCGCATGTCGATGTGGTGCGTGTGAAATCGGCATGAAGGACACTCGATTAGCGAGTTGCGTCCTTCGATGCGCGAGCCGCGGCCTCACCCCACGCCATCCATCAAGCGCTTGGCCACAAAGTCCGCCATCAGCCATCCACGCGCCGTCACACGCACGCGTCCGCCGCGCAGCTCCACGAGTCCATCGCCCGCAAGTTCCTCCACCGCTCGCCAGAGCGCCCGCACGCCGTCGGCACTCGCGCGCCCCACGCTCGACAAGCCCGCCGCGCTCTCCACATCGACGCCGTCACACAGCCGAATCCCCGTCATGAGCCGCTCCCGCACGGCGCGCAGCACATCCGGCCCCTCATGCCCGGTGATCGGCGCATAGCCCGCGTCGCTGAACTCAAGATACTGCCCGAGCGCCGGCCGGTTCTTCCACCGATGGCCCGCACGTGCAAACGCGACCGCACCACCCGGCCGATCTCGCACCGCGCCCTCGCCGCCGCGCATCGACCCCAGCGCGTCCGCGGCACGAACATCCGCCCCGCGACCAAAGACGTGCCCGCTGGCGCTCGGCCCCGCCGCGAGCCATTGCTCCTGCCACCAGTACGCCAGATTGTGCCGGCTCTCGTGACCGGGCATGGCATAGTTGCTGACCTCATACCGCCGCAGCCCCGCGGCACCGAGCATGGTGCCGGTCAACTCAAACATGTCCGCCCCGATGTCCTCGTCAACCGCAACAAACTCGCCCGCATTGAGCCGCGCCGTCATCGCCGTGGTCGCCTCGTACGTCAGGTTGTAACAGGACAGGTGCGTGGTCTTCAGCGCCAGCGCCCGCTCCAGATCGCGCGCCCACTCCTGCGTCGTCTGCCCCGGCACGCCGTAGATCAGGTCCACGCTCTGTCGATGAATGCCCTCGCTCCGCGCAAGCTCGATGGCTCGCTCGACGTTCGCCGGATCGTGCCAACGCTCCAGAGTCTTCAGGTGACGAGTGTCAAATGACTGCGCCCCGACGCTGATCCGCCCAACGCCGTGCGCCCTCAACATCGCCAGCAACGCCGGCGTCGTGCTCTCGGGATTGCACTCGACCGTGAACTCCGCACCCGGCGCACAGTCGCGCAGCAAAGTCTCGGACTCTGCACCATCCCTACTCCCCCCACCCCCCACGTCCCCCGCAGCCGCGCGAATCGCCGACACATCAAACAACTCACCCATCTCCCGCAGCAACCGCTCCCACAGATCCACCCTGAGCAAACTCGGCGTGCCGCCGCCGACAAACACCGTCGCCAGCGGCACCGGCGTGCCGCGCTCGTCGCACGCGTGAACGCTCAACGCCCGAAGTTCCTCGATCAGCCGATCGACAAACGCCGCCTGCTGGTCCTTCTTGTCCACGAACGAATAGAAGTCGCAATAGTGACACTTGTGAACGCAGAACGGCGTGTGGATGTACAGCGACCGCACCGCCTCGCGACGACCTCCGCGATCACCTTCCTCCATCGCCATCCGCGCCGACGGCGCTGGCGACACTTCCGCCGCGCCCCCCGCACCTCCCACACCGCCCGCCCCACCCGCGGCTTGCTCTAGGCTCAACGATGTTCGCCGCTGTTCATCGCCCATCTGCATCAAGCTCCGCATCGACGCCGCTCTCGCACCACCACACGCACGCCCGATACCCACCCCCCCCCATTCCCCC
>JAIEQQ010000657.1 GCA_019747615.1 Phycisphaerales bacterium | reverse complement strand
GCGTGGGCTTTGACAATGACGACATCGAGCGCGTGCTCCAAGCGACGGACCTGGTCCGGTTGATCGCTCAGCATGTGGCGCTCAAGCAGAAGGGGCGTGAGTACGCCGGCATTTGCCCGTTTCATGATGATCACTCGCCTTCGATGATGGTGAGCCCGAACAAGCAGATCTACAAGTGTTTCTCGTGCGGCGCTGGGGGTGATGCGCTGAAGTTTGTGCGTGAGTATCACCGCATGGCGTTCCGCGAGGCGCTGGAGTTTCTGGCGGATCGCGCGGGGGTGAAGCTGACGCCCAGGCGGGCCGAGCGCGTCTACTCGACCGAAGAGATGAACGACGGCGCGGGCGTGTCGCGCGAGGACCTGGCGATGGCCAACGGCAGCGCGATGGAGTTCTATCGCGCGATCCTGAAGCATCCGGAGCACGGCAAGGGCGCGCGGGCGATCATTGAGAAGCGCGGCATCTCGCCGGAGATGGCCGAGCGGTTCAAGCTGGGGGCCGCGCCGGATCGATGGGACGGGCTGGCGATGTTCGTGGCGAGCAAGGGGTTTGATGCGCGGGCGTTTCTGGGCGCGGGGCTGATCAAGAACCGCGAGCAGGGCCAGGGCGCGTTTGATCTGCAGCGCAACCGGCTGATCTTCCCGATCTTTGATCAGCTCGGGCGCACGATCGCGTTCGGCGGGCGGCGCATCAATGACGCGGACGAGCCGAAGTACATCAACTCGACCGAGTCGGCGCTGTTCAACAAGTCGGCTTCGCTGTACGCGTTGAACTTCGCCGCGGCGGAGATCCGCGAGCGGAAGACCGCGATCATCGTCGAGGGGTACATGGACGTGATCGCCTGCCATCAAGCGGGCGTGACGAACGTGGTCGCGACGCTGGGCACGGCCTTGACGCCGCAATCGGCGCGGGTGCTCTCGCGATTGTGCGAGAAGGTGGTCCTGTTCTTTGATGGCGATGACGCGGGGCAACGCGCCGCGGATCGGGCGGTGGAGGTGTTCTTCACCAGCACGCTGGAGGTGCGGATCGCGACGATGGCCGGGGCGCGGGCCAAGGGTCTGACGCAGGCCAAAGACCCCGACGAGTTGGTGAAACAGCCCGGCGGCGTGGAGCTGCTGAAGACGATCATCGCCAGCGCCACCGAGGCGCTGGAGTATCGCTTCCTGCGCTTGCGCGATCGGTTGGTCGGCGCTTCGATGAACCAGCGGTCGAACGCGGTGAACGAGGAGCTGCGGCGGTTGCATGACCTTGGGCTGAATGATCTGAACCCGATCCGACGGCAGATGGTGATCAAGCGGATCAGCGAGCTGGCGGGCGTGAGCGAGGAGAGCGTGCGCGGGGCGATGCGGGAGTTTGAGCCGCGGCGCCGGGCGGGGCCGGGAGGTGGTCGGACGGGCGAGGGCAATGCCGATGCGGCGCAGGCTCGCGGCGAGGGCGACGAGCGCCAGCGGGCCGGTGGAGGTTCCGGCGGTGGGGGTGGTGGGGGTGAGGCGGCGCGGCCGGTGCGCGGCGCGTGCGAGCACGCGCTGGCGTTTGTGATCGCTGAGCCTTCGCTGTGGTTGAGTCTCTCGCGATCGCAGCGCGACGCGTTGAGCGAGGGCGCATTCGATTCGTCGGGGATGCGGGCGCTAGCACGCGCGCTGGCGGGCGTGCCCGAGGGCGCGACGGAGGCGGTCGTCGCGCGGGCGCTGCGATCGGTTGAGGATGATGATGCCGAGGCGGATCGCACCGCGATGACGATGTTCAT
>JAIEQQ010000539.1 GCA_019747615.1 Phycisphaerales bacterium | reverse complement strand
CGGCCGTGCGCGGCGCGCAGCGCACGATGAAGGAATCCTCCGACGTCAACCGCGCCGAGGAGAACATCGAGGCCCTCGCGCAACAACTCAAGGACCTTGAAGCCCAGTTCAACGCGGACGTCGAAGCCGCGACCGGCAAGTTCGACGTCGCCACCGAGCAGTTCGAGAAACTCATCCTGAAACCAAAGAAGACCGGCATCAGCGTCCGCGCCCTCATGCTCGTCTGGGCCCCCCACGACACCTCCGGCAACCCCGCGTACTAGTACCGGTGCCTTGCATCCATCGCCTTCTTCTTCCCCCTCTCCCCTCTGCCCGCCCCCATACGCTCCCACTCATGCGGATCGCGCGCCCGAGCATCCTGTGGCGGCTTCTGTCCGTTGAGCTTTGGCGGCTCCTGGCGATCACCAGCGCCGTGCTGGTCTGCATCATCGCGTTTGCGACGACGATCAAGCCGTTTGCCGACGGGCGGCTCGGTGCGCTTGATGCTCTGCGGTTCATGGGTTACGCCATTATCCCGATGCTGCAATACGCCCTGCCGTTCGCGGCCGGGTTCGCCGCGACGTTGTCGTATCACCGGCTGGCGCAGGACAACGAGCTCACCGCGGTCTACGCCGGCGGCATCAGCCATCGCGCGATGCTCCTGCCGGCGATGATCAGCGGCTTGTTGCTTTCCGGCGTTTTGCTTGTGTTGGCGGATCAGGCGATGCCGCGGCTTTTGCGGTCGATGGACGAGCTGATCACGCGAGACTTCACGCGCATGCTCCAGAGCAGCGTCGAGCGCGGGCAGGCGCTGATCCAGCCCGGCGGCCAGCGCGTGCTCTACGCCGACCGTTTCGTCCCCGGCGAGCCGGAGCCCGGCAGCAGCGCGATACACAAGTTTGACCTTCTGGGCGTCGTGGTGGTGCAGCGCGAGCCCGGCTCGGGCCTGACATGGGAAGCCAGCGCCTCGCGCGCGACCGTGTGGGTCTATCGAGGCGGCGGCGGCGCGAGCAGCGGCAAGGGCGATGTTGGCGCGGGCGTCGCGGGGATCAGCAGCAGCGAGGGCGCCGGCGCGCCGGGCGCTGAGAATGCCGGCCCCGGCTCGATGACCGTCGTCATGCGATTGCTGGACTCGGTCGGCAAGAGCGCCGGTCGCGCAACCGGTCAGGCCGGCGAGAGCACGATGAGCTTCGTGGTGCCCAGCATCTTCCGTGATGACCCGAAGTTCCTGACGTTCACCGAGATGTTGCTGGCGCAGGACGACCCGCGCCGCCTGGGCGATGTGATGGCCCAGCATCGCGCGACGGCATCGATCCTTAACGAGCGATCGGTTGCGGACGGTCTTCGCGCCGTGCTGGAGCGCGACAAGCGCACCACGCTGACGGATCTCAGCGGGCGCACGGTGGTGGTGAAAGCAACCGGGCTGGATCTTGCGCCCGTCGAAAACGCCCAGGGACTCGCGGCCGGTGCCTTCGCGCTCCGCTCCTCCAGCGGGCCGATCGAGGTGACCACGGTGCTGGAGGACGGGCGCGCGCGCGTTCAGCGGGCGCGGCGGGCGTGGATCAGCGTGCCCCCCGCGCCGGAGTTTCAGGCCAGCCTGCTCACCATCCGCATGAGCGAGGTCTCCACCTCCGGCGTCGCGCCCGATGGCGAGGGCACCGAGCAGGCCGGCGGCGTCATTCGTGAGTATCAGATCCCCAACCTCCGTTTGCCCGAGGACCGACTCGCCCCGCTACTGAAGCTCGATTCCAAAGCGCTCATCG
>JAIEQQ010000579.1 GCA_019747615.1 Phycisphaerales bacterium | reverse complement strand
GCGGCATGCGGCCGGAGCGCCGGCGTGTTTGAGATCAGTGGTTTGGCCTTTGGAAATTGGAGCTGACGAATGAATGCAACGGAAACTCAGAGCGTGCCGACTTCAAATGATCAGCCCGCGGCGCGTCGTCCGAACACGTTCATGACGTCGTTTGTGCCCGGCATGGTTCTTGGGCTGGTGATCGGCTTGTTTGCGGGCGTTTTCGCGGTGCCGCTGCTGCTGGCGCGGCTTGAAGGCGGATCTGGTACGGTGCCGAACGCGTCGCAGCGTCGGGCAATGCCAAGTGAGACCGGCGATCGCGGCGAAGCTCCGAAGGATGGCCCCGCCAACGAGCAGCGCCCGAGCGATACCCCCGCGGCGGATCCTGCGATGAACGGCGAGCCGGTGCCTGGTACGCCGGTGACGCCGTCGCCCGATGGCGCGCCGAAGCCCGTGCCCGCGGTGCCGTGATGCGTGTGGTGATCGGGCGTATGCTGCGATCATGGAAGCAGGCGCGAGCGGACGGGCGAGTTTGAGCACAGTGGTGAAGCAGGGCGCCGCGACGAGTTCGTTGCTGGGCGTTGAGTTTGTGCCGTGCTTTCGGTCGATTGTGGTGGGGGATCAAGGCGGTCACGCGGCGGGTGGGGGGGGGCGGTGGCGGCGAAGCGCCGATGATCGTGGTAAACGGTCAGACGGAGCTGATCCCGCCGGCGCGAACGGACTGGCATCTGGTGGATGAGCGCCGCGCCGCGGGGCAGCGGGCGCTGGATGAGATTCGCGAGCGGTACGAGCGAGAGGCGCCGCACAAGCACTTTGTCACGGCGCACTCGAACATCGTGTTTGGTGAGGGCGATCCGTGCGCGAGACTGATGTTCATCGGCGAGGCGCCGGGGGCTGATGAGGATCGCACCGGGCGGCCGTTTGTCGGGCGGGCCGGGCAGTTGCTGGCGCGGATGATCCTGGCGATGGGGTTGAACCGGCACAGCGTGTACATCGCCAACGTGCTCAAGACGCGCCCGCCGAACAACGCGACGCCGACGCCGGAGGAGGCCGCGCGCTGCAGCCCGTATCTGTTCGATCAGATCATGGCGGTGCGGCCGGAGGCGATCGTGACGCTCGGGCTGCCGGCGACGCGGCTGGTGCTCAAGAGTGACAAGAGCATGGGCGAGCTGCGCGGGCGCTGGAGCGAATGGCAACACCCCGACGCGAGCAAGGCGCAGGGCGTGAGCGTCCCGGTGATGCCGACGTTTCACCCGGCGTTTCTGCTGCGGCAGTACACGCCGGAGAACCGGGCGAAGGTGTGGTCGGATCTTCGTAGTGCGCTGGTGAAGCTGGGGATGCCGGTGCCGGGAAAATGAACGAGGCAGGCACTGGGGATCGGGCACTGGGCACTGGCTGATGACTTGGCGCGTGCGCACGTCTCGGAGAGAGGTGGTACCCGATCGATTCAGCGTTGCCATGATGGCGCGGGTTGGTTGGCTGGGGCGCGGGTGAGGTGCTCTTTGGCTTTCAGGACGAAGAAGTAGCCGGCGATCACGAAGAGTGCGAGGCCGAGGCCGATGGCCATGAGGGTGAGGCGCCGGCGGGCGGGGGATTGGGGCGGGATCGGGTCGGGAACGCGTTGATGGCGGCTGCCGGGTGGGAGCGGGGCGTTGTCGTCGACGGGTTCGAGGCTCGAGTAGGGAAGGCCGCGGGAGAGGACGTCCGCCCGGCGCGCGGCCATGTCGGCAGCGGTAGGGGGCTCGATCTCGAAA
>JAIEQQ010000222.1 GCA_019747615.1 Phycisphaerales bacterium | reverse complement strand
CGCTCTTGGCGAGGGTCTTGGCGAGGTCGAGCGTGGTCTTCGTGGTCGCGTTCATGTTCGTGGTCTCCGTCGCGGGGTTCCGCCCCGCGTTGTGACACATGAAGCCATGACATTCGGGAACAGGCAAGGCAAACCGGAGCGATTTCGCCGTCATTCCGCGACATGTGGGCAACTACGCAAAATCTGTGGGCAAGTGGCGGCACATGCACCCGCTGGAGGTCCGCGATGACTCCCGAACACGCGCCTAGTTCCGGGCCAGCATCGGGGAGACAGGGGATGTCCCGGCTCAATCCCGCCGCGCTACCGGTGCCTGATGCCGCCCGCGTGCTCACGCGGCTGGGCGGGAAGCCCGTCACTGAAGCGATGCTCCGCGCCGACATCGATGCGGGCGCGCCGGTCAACGCCGACGGGAGCGTCAACCTTGTGCATTACGCCGCGTGGCTCGTGAAGGAGATGTCCGCAGGTGGCGATTGACCCGCGCAAACTCAAGCCCGGCGAACTCGCGCGGCTGCTTAACAGCATGCCGCTGGGCGAGGTGATCAGCGAGCGTCAGCTCCACCGGCATCGCACGCGCGCGGGGTTCCGCGTCGCGGCCGATGGCGATGCGGGCAAAGTCGATCTGTTCAGGTACGTCGCGTGGCTGGTGACGACACGGCACGAAGCGATCGCGGAAGCCGCACGCGAGCCCGAGGGTCTCACGGGCTACGACGCGATGAAGGAGCGTGCCCGGCTCCGCAACGCGATGCTCTCGCTCTCGGGGCGTGACATCGGTGATCTGCCGCCGGTCGCTGATTCCGCTCGCAAAGAGAAGGCCGCGGGCGACTTCCGGTTCTTCTGCGAGGCATACTTCCCACAGACGTTTCATCTGAAGTGGTCGGACGATCACCTCAAGGTCATCGGCAAGATCGAACAGGCGGTGCTCGAGGGCGGGCTGTTTGCGATGGCGATGCCGCGCGGCTCAGGCAAGACCTCGCTCTGCGAGATCGCGTGTCTGTGGGCTTTGGTCTTCGGGCACCGAGAGTTCGTGGCGCTTGTCGGCTCCGACGAGGAGCACGCGGCCGGGATGCTCGACTCAATCAAGGCGGAGCTGGAGAACAGCGAGATCCTCGGCGGGGACTTCCCAGAAGTCTGCCACCCGATCCGCTCGCTCGAGGGCATTCACCAGCGGGCGTCAGGGCAGCTCTACCAGGGCAAGCAGACCCACATCGGCTGGACCGCCCGGGAGATCGTGCTGCCCACGATTCCGGGCTCCGCGGCATCGGGCGCGATCATTCGTGTCGCGGGGATCACGGGCCGCATCCGTGGCATGAAGCACAAGCGGGTCGACGGCGTCAGCGTCCGCCCGTCGCTGGTGCTCATCGATGACCCGCAGACCGACGAGAGCGCCCGCTCACCTTCGCAGTGCGCCAACCGAGAACGGATTCTCGCCGGCGCGATCCTCGGCATGGCCGGGCCCGGACGGAAGATCGCCGGCCTGATGACGCTAACGGTGGTCCGCCCCGACGATCTGGCGGACCGCATTCTCGACCGCGACAAGCACCCGCAGTGGCAGGGCGAGCGGACCAAGATGGTCTATTCGTTCCCCAAGAACGAGAAGCTCTGGGCCGAGTACGCCCGCGTGCGAGCCGAGGGGCTCCGTGCCGATCGCGGGATCGTCGATGCCACGGCGTTCTACGGCAAGCACCGGACGGCGATGGATGAGGGAGCGGTCATCGCCTGGCCGGAGCGGTTC
>JAIEQQ010000286.1 GCA_019747615.1 Phycisphaerales bacterium | reverse complement strand
GAAAATTGAAAGCACGTGCGCTAACTCGGCATCGAGGTCGACGACGCGATAGAAATAGCTGAGAATATCGACATCTGATATGCCGACACGATACCCCTGAAACCGGACAGCGTCGGCATCTCGACGAGCGGCACCGATTGCGTTATCCGCAACGTCCGCAATTGGGAGTGGCCGTGTGAAAACGGCTTGAGATGAGGGCGGCGGCCGTTTCATCCGCTCCGCAGTACCTCACGCCCGGATCGTTGCGATGAGCGGCTCGACGCCGAGGATCGAGATCATGCGCTTCAGATTGTACGCGAGAACGCACAGGCTCATTTCGGTGCTCACTTTTGCGAGCCCCTTCGTCAGGAAGTGCGTGTGACCCATCCAGGACTTCAGGGTGCCGAACGGATGCTCGACCGTTCGGCGGCGGATCGTCATGGCGTCGGGCAGGGCTTCCAGGCGGTCGCGCGTCGCGTCAACGACATGCTCATGCTCCCATCGCCGCACGCGGCGCTCTTTGCCCGTCGTGCAGCGAGACTTGAGCGGGCAACCGCCACATTCGTTTGTGAAGTAGATGCGCACGTTTTGTTCGTCGTGAACGCTCATGAAGCGAAACGGCAGCTGCTTGCCAGCGGGGCACCGGTACGCGTCCTTCTCAGGCAAATAGTCGAAGTCTTCCTTGTCGAACCGTCCTGCCGCCCGCGCGTTCGATGTCCGCGGCTTTGGCACGAACGGCTTCACGCCGATCGCCTCGCACGCAAGCAACTGCTCACCGCTGTAGTAGCCGCGATCGGCAAGCGCATCGAGCGTTTCGCAACGCAAGACGTCCTTGGCCTTCGCTGCCATCGGCGCCAGCAGCGTCCTGTCTACGACGACATTGGTGACCTCGTGCGCCACGATGAGGTGATGCTCGGTGTCGACGGCGGCTTGTACGTTGTAACCGACGACGCTCGCTCCCCGCATGTTCGTGGCCATGGCGCGCGAATCTGAGTCGGTCAACGAGATCTGCTGATCGGGCGCTTCGTGTACGCGTTGCTCGATCACCTTCAGTTCGGCGAGCCGTGCCCTCATCGCAGCGATCTTGTCCGTAAGCCGGGCCACCTTCTCCTCCGCGCCCGGACCTTCCTGGAGGTCGGCCGCATCGAGTGCTTCGAGATATCGGCCGATGCTCTCGGTGATGTGCTCCATGCGACGCTTCAGCTTGCCGCGAGTGAAATTGCGATCCCGCGAATTGACGGCCTTGAACTTGGCTCCATCGATCGCAGCCATAGCAGTCTTGAACATGCCGAGATCCACGCAAAGCTCCACGAACTTGGCGCAAACGGCCTGGATCGCCGCGCCGTTATTCCTGCGGAAGTCTGCGATTGTCTTGAAATCTGGAGCGAGCCGGCCCGTCAGCCACATCACCTCGACATTGCGCCTCGCCTCTCGCTCGAGACGCCGGCTCGATTGCACGCGGTTCAGGTAGCCGTAGAGATACAGCTTGAGCAGCGTCGACGGGTGATACGAGGGCCGCCCCGTCGCGGCCGGCGTGACGCCCGGGAATCCGATCGCGCCGAGATCGAGCTCGTCGATGAAGGCGTCGACGACGCGAACGGGATTGTCGTGCTCAACGTAATCCTCGAGGCTCGCCGGCAACAATGAGATTTGATCGCGCTCTCCGCCCTCGATGAACCGGCCCATCGTTCGCCTCCCGCCCTGCCTCACAAAGCGGAATCTGATTTGGCGTTTTCACACAAGCACGG
>JAIEQQ010000509.1 GCA_019747615.1 Phycisphaerales bacterium | reverse complement strand
CCACGCCGCGCACCGCCCAGCCGGGCCGCACGCACGCGACGATCTCCTCCGGATCGTTGTCGCACCTCCGGTTGAGCCGCACCTTGCCCGCGCGGTCCACCACGCACGCCTGCACGCTCTTGCTGTGATAGTCAAGCCCGATATACACCGGTACAGTCTCCATGGCCTGCATCTCCTTGATGGGCGCTACACCCGCCGCGATTGTTTCGCGGCCGGGAGATGCAGGTCTTCATACCCATCTGATCCGGCTTTGCGGATCAGTGCTGACTCTCAATATCTCGATGACGACGCGCACTGAACGCAGAGCCGTTCAGTGCCACGAACTCGTGAACGAAAAACGCCCCGGCGAACTCTCGCCGGGGCGTCGTGTTTTCAGCAACTCAATCGATCACTTCTTGGACTTCTTCTCGCCCTTGGCCGGCTTCTCAGCCGCGTCGCTCTTGGGTGCGTCGCTCGCCGGCGTGCGCTTCTCGAACGTGCCAGCCTTCGCCTTGGGCTCATTATCTTCCTTCGCAGCCTTCGCGGTGCGGTCCTTGGTCCGCTTCTCGCTCGGCACGGCGCCCTCGGCACCCTCAGCGCCACCCTCGCCCGCGGCCGGGGCAGTGGGCTCGTTGCGGCGCAGGTCCAGCGGGCGGTCGGCCTGCACGTCCAGCTTGATCGTCGCCTCAAGCTCGGCGTCAAACTTCACGCTCAGCTCGTAGTGCTCGACGCGCTTGACCGTCTGACCCAGACGAACCTCGCGCTCCTTGATCCCGTTGAAGCCCGCCGCCGTCAGCGCCACGACGATGTCGTGCTGCGTCACCGCTGCGTACAAAATGCCCATATCGTTGCACGAGCGAATCAGCGTGAGCTGGTAGCCGTCGAGCTTGGAGATCGTCTCCTTGCGCTCGGCACGCTGGACTTCGATCTGCTTCAGCGCATCGGCACGCTTCCCGGCAAGGCTCTTGATGAGCTCTTCCGACGGCTTCGTCGCCATCGAGCGCGGCATGAGGTAGTTGCGGGCAAAGCCCTTGCGCACCTTCACCACGTCACCGACAATACCGGTGCCTTCAACGTTCTCAGTCAGCAAAAGTTCGATGTTCTTGGCCATGGTTGCTGTCCTTTCTGGCCGCTCGCATCACGCGGGGCCCGAGAGTTAGGAGCGCCGTCCACGTTTTCGCGGCACAACTGCCGCACACGGACGAACGCCCCAACGAAACCGCCCGGACGTTCCAAGCGGGGCCGAGATGATAGACCCCTTCCCACCCCGTTTCCGTGCCACCGACCGGTCTTTCGGTCGGTGCCGCAGACTCCAAAGTGACTCCTCACCACACGCGACTCCAAGCCCAAGTGGCTCCGCTCTTCCATCCCTTCCCTCACTTCGTTGAAGAACCCGTCACTCCGGCCCCAACCAAAGCTCGCTGCACCGGGCCGCGACCGCACGCTCGATTTCGCATCGCGCCTACCATCCGGCCCTTCAAACGACCCCCTCCCGAACCACATTGAACCCGGAGAAACCCATGGAAACCACCCTGATCATCCTCAAGCCCGACGCCGTCCAGCGCGGCATCATGGGCCAGATCATTACGCGATTTGAGAACAAGGGCCTGCAGGTCGTCGGTGCAAAGCTGATGAAGATCAGCCAGCAGCTCGCCGCGACCCACTATGAGGCCCACAGCGCCCGTCCGTTCTACGCCGGCCTCGTCAAGTTCATGACCAGCAGCCCGGTGCTGGTGCTCGCGC
>JAIEQQ010000730.1 GCA_019747615.1 Phycisphaerales bacterium | reverse complement strand
AGCTGAAGGAGTTTCACACCAAGATGTCTGACCTTGCCGCGGCGGGCAAGCTGAACGACGCGCTGACGATCCAGAAGGATCAGGCGGGCCCGCTGGCGGGGCAGGTGCGCGCCTCACTGAACGAGATGATCGACAATCAGAACGAGTTGCGTACGAAGGATCAGGCGGCGCTGGTGCATCTGGAGCACCGGGTGATCATGGTCGCTCTGGTCGCGGCGGGTGCATCGACCGTTCTGGCGTTCATCGCGGGCTTCTTGACGATTCGCAGCATCACCGTGCCGCTGGCTCGCGTTGCGAGCACGTTGGACAGCGTGGCCAAGCGCGACCTGACGGTCGCGCCGCTGAACATCACGATCAACGACGAAATCGGTCGCCTGGCGACCGCGACCGACACGATGTCGGCGTCGCTGAAGAAGATGGTCGGCGACATCCAGTCTACGACCAACCAAGTCGCAGCGGCCTCGACCGAGGTTGCAGCGTCCAGCGAGCAGCTGGCCTCCAGCGTCAAGCAGCAGGAAGAGTCAGCCGCACAGGTCTCCGCAGCGGTGACCGAGCTGGCCTCCAGCGTCTCTGAGGTCGCGACCAAGTCCGCCGACGCGGCGGGCGCCGCGGCCGAGTCCAAGAAGAATGCCGAGACGGGCGGGCAGCTCGTGCGTGACACCGTTGACCAGCTCGGCCAGATCAACCTGCGGTTCGATGACGTGTCCAACGTTGTTGACACGCTCGAGAAGCAGGGCGAAGAGGTCGGTCGCGTCGTCCAGGTGATCCAGGACATCGCTGACCAGACCAACCTGCTGGCGCTGAACGCCGCGATCGAGGCGGCGCGAGCGGGCGAGCACGGGCGCGGCTTCGCGGTCGTGGCCGATGAGGTTCGCAAGCTGGCGGAACGCACCACGCAGGCCACCGGCGAGGTGAGCAAGACGATCGGCGCGATGCGAGCGGGCACGACCAGCGCCGCCGAGGCGATGAAGGTCGGTCGCCAGACGGTGGGCGATGGCCGCAAGAAGGGCACCGAGACGGGCGAAGCGGTCGCGGTGATCGTGAAGGCCCAGGTGGTGGCCGAGCAGATGGCCGGTGCGATCGCCGCGGCGACCCAGGAGCAAGCGGGCGCGACCGAGGAGATCAGCCGCACCATCGAGCAGATGACCGCTTCGAACCGTGAGTGTGCCGGCGCAGCGACTCAGGCGGCCAGCGCCGCATCGATGCTCTCGCAGCAGGCCGAGTCGCTGAAGAAGATCATGGACCAGTTCAAGGTCGCGTGATCGGCGAGTAGGCCTGACAATCTGACCAGTGTGATCAACACCCCGGGCGACCGGGGTGTTTTCATTTGTGCGAGCGCGTGTGGGGTCGTGCGGATGGCTGGTGAGACTTGTGGCTGGCGACTCTGTGTGCTCGTAGAGAACCGCGGTGCGCACGAGCGCGTCAGGTTCGAGCTTCGGCGAGTGCGGGCGACGCAAGCAACGCCGGCAGCCGCGCCCCCTCCGGCTCGCGGACTCGCCACCTCCCCCGGTAGGATGTTTAGATCCAGGACATAGGTGGCGCTTTTCAGGGCATGGGAGCGGGGCGCCTCGTGCAGGTTCAGCTGGCCGATCCGGTGCGGTCCAAGGCACACGTTCACCACGCCGTCGTGCCGCGTCGGACGCACCGCCACGCGTTCCCCGGTGAACGCCTTGCCCACGCGCACCTGCTGGCCAAGGTACGAGATGATCCCGCCCTCGCA
>JAIEQQ010000119.1 GCA_019747615.1 Phycisphaerales bacterium | reverse complement strand
ATCAACTTGATGTTCAACGCGATGATGATCGTCGCGATGGTCGCTGCGAGCGCCGTGAGCCATCTGGGGGCGGCCATCGCACCCATTTTGGATTTGGAGGCCGTGAACATCACTAGGGGCACGATCGCGAAGGGCAGTTGCAGCCCGAGAATCACCTGGCTCAGGATCAGCAGCTTGCCGGTCTCGCCCGCCCCATAGATCCAGGTGACCAGGATTGCGGGAATGATCGCGACCAGACGAGTGACCAGTCGCCGCAGCCAGGCCGGCAGCTTGATGTCAAGGAACCCCTCCATGACAATCTGGCCTGCCATCGTTGCCGTCACCGTTGAATTTAGCCCGCAACAGAGCAGCGCGATGGCGAATAGCGTCGGGGCGATGGACAGCCCCAGCAAGGGCGCCAGCAGCTCGTGCGCGCGGCCGAGTTCGGCGACCTCTGTCTGGCCCGACTTGTGGAACGTCGCGGCGGCTAGAATCAGGATCGAGGCGTTGACGAGCAGCGCGAACATCAGGGCCACGGTGGAATCGACGGTGGCCCATTTCAGCGCGTCGCGCTTCTCCGGCAGCGTGCCGCCGAACGCGCGTGTCTGCACGATCCCGGAATGCAGATAGAGATTGTGCGGCATCACCGTCGCGCCAATGATGCCAAGCGCGAGGTATAGCATGTTGGGGTTGGTGACGATCTCGACGGTCGGCGCGAAGCCGCGCATCACCTGCCCCCAGTCTGGATCGGCGAGCGCTATCTGCACTGCGAAACAAAGCGCAATGACGCCAAGCAACGTGATGATGAAGGCCTCGATCCAGCGAAAACCCTTATTTTGCAGCCAAAGGATGACGAAGACGTCAAGGGCCGTGACCAGCACGCCGATTTCGAGCGGCAGCCCGAACAGCAGGTTCAGGGCGATCGCGGTGCCGATGACCTCGGCGAGATCCGTGGCGCAGATCGCCACTTCGGCGAGCAGCCACAGCGGGCGGGAAACGAAGGTGGGAAAGGCGTCGCGGCAGGCTTGCGCGAGATCGCGGCCGGAGGCGACGGCTAGGCGGGCGCACAACGCCTGCAAGATGATCGCCATGATGTTGGAGACGAGCGCCACGACGAGAAGCGTGTAGCCGAACTGCGCGCCCCCCGCGAGAGAGGTCGCCCAGTTTCCGGGGTCCATGTAGCCGACGGCGACCAGATAACCGGGCCCGAAGAAGGCGAGGAACTTGCGCCAAGAGCTGGCGGTCGGCGTAACGGGGATCGAGCGGAAAACGTCGAGGAGCGACGGATCGCCTCGGCCGCGCCGCCAGCCCGCTTTGAGCGGATCGTCCCTGGTCAACATGGGAAGCTCCTAAATGCAACCCGCTCGCATGTGCAGCTTTCGCCCGGTCCCGCGCGTTGTCAATGCATTTGCGAGGCTGTTCCATTAAACTGGTCACGGAGGTTCGAATGGTCGGCGCAATCTATCCGCTCATCGAGCACTGCCGCCACGCGGGACTGCGGGTCACGGGGCCCCGCCGCGTCATCGCGCAGGTTGTTTCCGCGTCCAGCGACTATCCGGACGTGCAGGAACTTTATCGTCGCGTCTCGGCGATCGACCAAAGCATCTCGATCTCGACGCTCTACCGGACGCTCAGGATTTTCGCCGACACCGGGCTTATCGAACTGCACCGGTTCGCGGGCGAGCGGGCGCAGGTAGAGCCCGCGCATGAACATCACCACGATCACCTCATCGACATCGA
>JAIEQQ010000691.1 GCA_019747615.1 Phycisphaerales bacterium | reverse complement strand
GCGACGGGGCCGCGGCGTTGCTGATGTTGATGACCTGCAGCGTGTTCGAGGTGTAGTTCACGACGTGGGCATACGAACCCGAGACCGCGACGGAAATCGGGGTGCTCCCCGTGCCGATGGTGCTGGCCAGAGCGGGAATCGAGGGGGTGCTGACATCGAAGATCTGCAGCGTGCCCGAGGAGGAGTTCGTGACGTACGCGTAAGTTCCGGCCACCGCGACTGAGTACGGGTTGATCTGTGTCGGGATGCTCGCGATCAGCGTCGGCGAGGCGGGGTCGCTGATGTTGTAAACCCGAAGCGTGTTCGCGTTGTAGTTCGCGACGTACGCGTTCGCGCCCGAGACCGCGACGGAGGCCGGGTTGATGCCGGTCCCAACGCTGCCGGCCAACGCGGGCGCTGCGGGGTTGCTGATGTTGAAGACCTGCAGCGAGTTGGAGGCTTGGTTCACGACCACCGCGAACGAGCCCGAGAGCGCGATCGAGTAGGGCGTGCTGTCGGTGGCGATGCTGCCGGTGAGCGCCGGCGCCGCGGGGTTGCTGACGTTGAAGACCTGAAGCGAGTTCCCGATCTGATTCACCACGTACGCGTACGAGCCGGACACCGCGACCGAGATCGGGGCGAATCCGGTCGGTGCGGTGCCAACGTTCTTATAGGGTGTGTTCCGCCAGTCGGGCGCGACGGTCCCCAGCCCGCTTTGAACCTCGGTGCTGAGCGCAGCGCGTGGCAGCGTGCCCGCGTTAATACCCGAACCGTTGAGATTCGTCAGGCCCGAGCCGCTGCCTGAAAAGAGTCCGCTGAACGTGTTCTCAGGGTTGTTGAACTTCGTGACCCCCGTGAACGTCTGGCTGCCATCGAGGCGAGGTACGTTGCTCGACAGGCGGGCGTCGGCGATGTTGCCGGTCAGATTCGCGGCGTTCTGGTAGAACCCCGCCGGCTGCCCGCGACGTTCGCCGTCAGGGCGTAAGGCGTCGGCCGGATTGCTTGGCGCGGCAGCAGCGTGGTGTACGGCGCAGCGCTGGCGCAGCCGCCCGGCGCGGCGGCGCGAACCTCGATCTGCAGAAACCGATCCGCGCCAGGGAAGTTTTGGCCGAAGTTGAGCTCGGTCGTGAACCGACCGTTCACCGGCGTCAGGGCCGCGACGCACACCGCCGACGCGCCGGGAACCGGCGTTCCACCCGCGTCTTGGCACAGGGTGAACCGAACGTCCACCGGAGTCGTGACAACGCCGCCGGCGTCGCGCAACTCACCCTGATAGACGAACGCGGGCGAGACCGCCTGCGCAGCGGCGATCGAACTCGCGAGGCCAACGGCACCAACGAAGACCAAACCGGACACGCGACGCAGCATAGATCGCATCGGAAAACTCCTGATGAAGGGCACCTCTGACGGTAGTCGAAGTCTGCCAAAGCACAAGGGCATTGCATTAGAAGCCGGTCGTCAAAATTGGCGGCGATACCGGCGCTTCATCGTCCTCCGTAGGGCCGGCGCAAGTCGGATCTGTCGTCGTTCTGGAATACGCGTTTGTCGTGCCCGCCGGTCGCGAGGTATCGACCTTCGGGACTTCACGTGATGCGGGCGCTCGTGGCCTCGTCCGGGCTCCGGGCATACCCTTTGGCCCAATGCCGGCTTAGCTCAGTTGGTAGAGCAACGCTTTTGTAAAGCGTAGGTCGTCGGTTCGAATCCGATCGCCGGCTTTCCACCCTTCGCCAGGCCTGCGCC
>JAIEQQ010000316.1 GCA_019747615.1 Phycisphaerales bacterium | reverse complement strand
CCGAGCCCCGCCACCCGCTCGAGGCCCCGGTCGAGCCGGTTGCGCAACACGGAGGGCGCAAGACGCCCGGCCACGCGCTCGAGCCGCGTCCGCCGATGGCCGGCAACGCGTCCGAGCGCCGTCTTCGCCCGCTGGCCGAGTTTGTCCACGCGTTCGCCTGCCCGCTCCAAGCGCACCGCCAGCAATCGCGTTGTGAGCCGGGCCGCAATTCTCGTGTGCCGCATGGCATGAACGCGCGTGTTCGCAAGGAGCGCCCGTCCCAACCGCCTCTCCACGGCGTCGAACCGTTGCCTGGGCAACGCCAGCAAATCCTCGCGTCGCGGCAGGCCGCGCGCCGCCGCCTTCAGGTGCGTGCGCGCGGCCTCGATCGCGCGCCGTGCGGCGGTGGCGAGCCTCAGCTCGAGCTTGTCGCCCTCCATGACCAGATCGGCGTACTTCGGAACCGCCCATTCCGCGGCCTTGGTCGGCGTCGGCGCGCGCGCGGCCGCCACGAGATCGATCAGCGTCCAGTCGGTCTCATGACCGACCGCCGAGATCAGCGGGATGCGGCTTTCGGCGGCGGCCCGCACCACGATCTCCTCGTTGAAGCCCCACAAGTCCTCGAGGCTGCCGCCGCCCCGCGCCACAATCAGCACGTCCGGCCGTGGCACGCGTCCCCCAGGCAAGATCGCGTTGAACCCGCGAATGGCGGCGGCCACCTCTGCCGCGCTGCTCTCCCCCTGCACGCGGACCGGCCACACCACCACGTGCGTGGGGAACCGTTCCTCGAAACCCGCCAGCATGTCGCGGATCACCGCGCCTGTGGGCGACGTTATGATGCCGACCACCCGGGGCAGAAACGGACGCGGCTTCTTCCGCCCCTCGTCGAACAGCCCTTCTGCGGCAAACCGGCGCTTTCGCTCTTCGAGTAAAGCCATCAGCGCGCCGACGCCCGCGGGCTCCAGCGCCTCGATCACGATCTGATACTTCGACGAACCTGGGAACGTGGTCACCTTGCCCTGGGCAATCACCTCCATGCCTTCTTCCGGCTTGAAGCGGAGCTTCCCGAACACGCCCCGCCAGATCACCGCCTCGATCTTGGCTTTATCGTCCTTCAGCGCGAAGTAGCAGTGCCCCGAGGAATGCGGGCCGCGATACCCCGAGATCTCGCCGCGCAGCCGCACATAGCCGAAACCGTTCTCCAGCGCGCGTTTGATGGCGCTTGAAAGCTCGGCAACGGTCATCTCCGGCGCGTTGGCACCGGCCCGCGGCGACGTGGCGAGAGTTGGATCCTGGGATTCGGTCACGCGGTGGTCCTCCGAGCCCCGACCTTACCCCCGATTCCCCTGGCTCGCGATGTCCGGCTTTGCCACGTCCACGCCTCGTGCTGGCCTCCCGCGCGGCAAGCCGTTATGATCGTGGAGAAGGCAAAGTCGCGGGGGCAAGGAGACACTAATGGCCGCGAACTTCGAAACGCTCGAGTTCGTCCGCACCTTGACCGCATCCGGCGTGCCGCCGGCACAGGCCGAGGCGATGGCGCGCGCCTACGCCAAGTCACTCAAATCTGGTATCGAGGCCAATGCCGCCGGGAAGGCCGACGTGCAGGCGCTCTCGGGTGACATTCAGCAGTTGGGCGGCGAACTCAAGTCCGAGCTCAAGGCCTTGCGCCAGGACCTTCAGAGCGAGTTGCAGAGCGAAGTCCGCAGCGTGCTCACCTTTCTGCTGTTCGGAATTGCCTT
>JAIEQQ010000454.1 GCA_019747615.1 Phycisphaerales bacterium | reverse complement strand
GGCACTGACGGTCATCTCGAGCGCCTCCGCGGTCTCTTCGGTGCTCAACTGCTCGATGTCCCGCAACATCAACACCTCACGGTACTGCTCGGGCAACTCGTCGATCTTCGCACGAACCAGGGTTCGAGTCTCTCGGGCTTGGATGCCGGCGAGGGCCGGCGGGTTCCAGGGCTTCGACGAGTTCCGCTGATGACCGTCTTCGGCGAACGTCGGCAGCAGGTCCTCGATCATCCGCTCGGGGCGCCGTCGCTGCGAGCGGAGCTTCATCAGGCACGCGTTGACGGTGATTCGGTGCAGCCAGGTCGTCAGACGCGACCGGCCGTCGAACTTTGACAGCGACTTGAACGCGCTCAGGAAGGCGTCCTGCACGGCGTCCGCCGCGTCCTCCTCGCGGGGCATCATTCGGCGAGCGACCGCAAGCATCCGCCCGCCGGACAACACAACCAGCTCGTCAAAGGCCGCGTCCTCACCGGCCCTGAGGCGGGCGAGCAGCGTTTCCTCGGCCCGGAGTTCCGATTCGGCAGCGTCCGCCTCACCGGCGGGTGGATCGGTTTTCGCCCGCAACGCTTGGGATTCGGGCAGCGTGTCTTCCGCCATGGCGGGGAACGGCTTTCTCCGTCCGCTGGACGGGTTCTTGCGCGATCGTCACCAAACTCTCGTACCCGGCATCCTATCGCTGAGTCGGTAGGAACCCACCAGGAGTCAGCCCATGTCCCGAATCGCTCCCGTCGATCCCGCGTCGAGTAACACCCCCGCCGAGTCGCGCCAGCTCATGGACGCGTTCAAGGCCAAGGTCGGGATGGTGCCAAACCTCCTCAGGTCCTTGGCCCACTCTCCGACGGCCCTCAAGTTCTATCTCGGCGGGAGCGACACGCTCGCCCACGGTGCCCTCCCGAGCGGCCTCCGCGAGCAGCTGGCCATCGCCATCGCGGACGCCAACGGCTGCGACTACTGCCTCTCGGCCCACACCGCCCTGGGCAAGATGGCCAAAGTCTCGGCCGAAGACCTGCTGGCCGCCCGATCGGCTGGCGCGAGCAACCCCAAGGACGCGGCCGCGCTTTCATTCGCTCAGGCGGTCGTGAGCACCCGCGGCCGGGTGAGCGACGCACAACTCCAGGCGGTCCGCGACGCCGGCTACACCGAGGCCCAGATCGCCGAGATCGTGGCCGTCGTCGCCATCAACATCTTCACCAACTACTTCAACCACGTCGCGGACACCGAAGTCGACTTCCCGCGGCTCCGGGCCGGACATTGAGATCAGGAGCCAGCCGCGGGCCAATCGCACGGGGTCGACCCGGTGCGAGGTCCCGCGGCACTCCTGCTGTCCAATCACCGACCCCGGCGGGTCGACGCATTGGCGGTCTTCCTCGCCGCGACCTTCTTTTTCGCGATCGGCTTCTTGGCGACCTTCTTGCTCGCCGCAGGCCGAGCTTTCGAACTGCTC
The DNA here is from genome assembly GCA_019747615.1 of Phycisphaerales bacterium. The sequence goes on along the minus strand of JAIEQQ010000454.1, from coordinate 274 downwards.
TCCGCGGCCTTCCCCGTGCCCAGCGCTGCCTCGTAGCGATCGATGTAGGTCTTCACCGGCACACGCCGCAGCGTCTCGGCCAGGACCTCCAGCGGCACATCGTCGAGGCGCTTCACCCGCACGCACGCCTTCCCCATGTCGAGCTTCTTACCGGTCTTGAGCCACGCTTCCTGGAACCAGCGGGCTTCGGGCGTGAGCCCGTCTGCGCCGACATCTTTCCGCGCCCCGTCGATGTAAAGTCCCATCAGGTAGATCGACAGGTGCGCTTTCTGCG
>JAIEQQ010000058.1 GCA_019747615.1 Phycisphaerales bacterium | reverse complement strand
GCAGAACGGACAATATGTCGAATTGTCCGCGCTCGGCGTGATGCTCATCATGCTGCTGTTCGTGCTGGTGATGATCGCGCAGCTCGTCGGCAAGCGGTTCGGGATCGCGGAGAAGTGAATGTTCGCGCGGGTTGGAGGTAGGCCGTCATTGCCGGGTCAAGCCCGGGGGTGACGATCAAACCCTGCAATGGAGTCAACTGTGCTCAACGTCAGGTCGCTTTATACCGAATATGCCGGGGATCGCGGCGCCGTAGTCAAGGCGGCGCAAGACGTCAGCTTCGAAGTGCCCGAGGGCAAGCTGTTCACGCTGCTTGGCCCTTCGGGCTGCGGCAAGACCACGACGCTGCGCTCCATCGCCGGGCTGGAGAAGCCGACTTCGGGCGAGATCGATGTCGCCGGGAAAGCGGTCTATTCATCCTCGCGCGGCATCTTTGTCGCTCCCAACAAGCGCAATTTCGGCATGGTGTTCCAGTCCTATGCCATCTGGCCGCACATGAACGTGTTCCAGAACGTCGCCTTCCCGCTTGAGGTGCGAAAGCTCGGCAGACGCGAGATCGGCGACCGGGTGATGCGGGTGCTCACCGCGGTGCAGCTCGACCATCTGGTGAACCGCGACGCCACAAAGCTCTCCGGCGGCCAGCAGCAGCGGCTCGCGCTCGCACGCGCGCTGGTGATGGAGCCGGCGCTGCTGCTTCTCGATGAGCCGCTGTCGAACCTCGACGCCAAACTGCGCAACGCCATGCGTACCGAGCTCAAGCGCCTGCAGCGGGAGTTCAATCTCACCACGGTCTACGTCACCCACGACCAGAGCGAGGCGCTTTCGCTCTCGCACCAGATCGCGGTGATGAATGACGGCTTCATCGTGCAGGTCGGCACGCCTCGCCAGATCTACGAAACCCCGACCAATCAGTTCGTCGCCGATTTCGTCGGCTCGACCAATTTCTTCGGCGGGACCGTGACGGCGGTGGAGGAGGCGGGCGGCCGCTGCCGGGTCCATTCCGCCATCGGCGACCTGACCGTCTACGCCACCGAGGGGGTCGCCAAGGACAGCGCCGTGGTGATCTCGGTCCGGCCCGAGGACGTGGAGCTGTCGGAGCAGGAATTGCAGGCCGGGGAGGACGAAAACGTCATCCGGGCCACCGTCCATGGCAAGGATTTCCTTGGAGAATATCTGGATTTTCACGTCAAGGTGGGCGATGTAGTGTTGCAGGCGCGGGCGCACCCCTCGCTGCGCGCACCCACCGGAGACCCGATCTATGTGCGCCTGCGGGCGGAGAAGTGCATCGCGATCCGGACTGATACCGCCCCCCGCGGCGCCAACGGAGCATGATCCCGAAAAGTAAGAACCGGTATTCGGATAAGATCACGCTCAATTAAGATCGGACCAGAACACTCCAGAACAGAACATTAGAGACTTGCAAGGAGCATCGCTTATGGCCAAGAACGCCGTCGTTTCTGAAGACCTGGCGAAGAAATTCGCGACCGAGAAAGAAACCCCCTACACCCGCTGGATCAGGGCCGAGGGGCTGGAGATCATCCCGGCGCTCTATGTGCGGAACCTCCGCACGGTGGACCTGAAGCCCTGGGCGCGGCGCGGCGGCAACGCCGTCTTCGTCAACCATGACGCCTCGCGCATCTCCAACGACAGCTACGTGATGGAAATCCCGGCGGGCAAGAAGCTCGAGCCGCACCGGCAGCTATTTGAGGAGATGATCCT
>JAIEQQ010000355.1 GCA_019747615.1 Phycisphaerales bacterium | reverse complement strand
TCACGTTGCTGTCGCTGAACATGATGGGCGAGGCGCTGCGGGAGGCGCTGGACCCGCGGCGGCGGACGAGATAAGACCTCATGTCGCTAACTGCACGAGCGACGGCCACGAAGCCCACTCCCGTGAACGGGGGATTTGCACTCGACGCGGGAGGTCGACGCTTGTACGATCGGCAGTCTTTCAGGTTGGGCGTCTGGGATATGGCTGACGGAGCGGGCGGGCGGTGGATGGGGCGGGGGATTTCGTGTGGCGTTCTGTTGAGCGTCCGATCTTGGGCCGTTGTGATGAGCAGGTGTTGAGTCATCCATGAATAATCGATTCACAGTCAAGGATTTCGTGCTCTTTGCGCTGGTTGTCGTCATCGGCCTGGGCGTGTTTCTGTCGATGGTGCAGCGCGACCGGCTGTGGGATCAGACGCTGCGGATGCAGGGCGAGATCAAGTCGCTTTCGACGCAGGTCAGCGGCCTGCAGCGCACGATCGAGTCGCGCCCCGTTGAGCGCCCAGTCCCGGCGAATCAGCCGCAGGCTGGCAAGTCGCCCGCGGCGGCAGCGCCGACGAGCACCGGCCCGCGCGATGAGTCGTGGGCGCGCCCGGGCGTGCCGATCTCGTGGACCCGCGACGAGATCGTCTTCACCGATCCGCGGAAAGACCAGCAGTTCAGCGAGGGCGGTGAGATCACCATCATCTTTGAGGGCCGCCCCGCGGTCATCACGCCGTTTCGCTACGGCGATACCTACGGGCGATACGTCAACGACGAGGTGACCGAGACACTCGGCCGCTACAACCCGCAGTCGCTGCGATTGGAGCACGCGCTGGCCGAGGCGTGGCAGCTTGACCCCGAGGGCCTGTGGCTCCGCGTCAAGATCCGCCCGAACGCCCGCTACAGCGACGGCCAAGACGTCACGGCAGAGGACGTGAAGTTCACGTACCACGACTTCATCTGGAACAGCGAGATCCAGGCCGACCGATTCCGCGGGCAGTACAACGTCATCAAGACCGTCGACGTGCTGGGGCCAAAGGTGCTGGAGTTCCAGTTCAAGAGCTCGCGCTACGACAATCTGTCGCAGAGCCTGACGATGCCGATCGTGCCGAAGCACTACTACGGCGCGCTGACGCCGGCGCAGATCAACAGCTCGACGGGGCTCCTCATGGGCTCGGGGCCGTACCGGATGGAGCGGCTTGATCGGCAGGATGAGTGGACGCCGCCGGATGACATCGTGCTGGTGCGGAACGAGAACTACTGGGGCCCGCGCCCGCCGATCGACAAGATCCGCTTCAAGATCATCTCTGATAGCAAGGCTCGGTTTACATCGTTCACCAACGGCGAGGCGGACGTTGCACGCCCGACGACACCGCAGTTTGACAGCGTGCGCGACGACACGACGTTCAACCGCACGAGCCGCGCGCTCAAGTGGTTCAACGTGCAGGGCGGCTGGTCGTTCATCGCGTGGCAGAATGGTCTTCGCTCCGGCCAGCAGACGACACCGTTCTCTGACGCGAGAGTCCGCCGCGCGATGACGCACCTGATTGATCGCGAGCGCATCGTGCGTGACATCTACAGCGGCTTGGCTCGCGTCGCGCACGGGCCCTTCAGCAGTGTGACGCCGATGGCGGCCCCGGACGTGAAGCCGCTGCCCTATGACCCGGCCGAGGCCAGGCGGCTGCTCACCGAGGCGGGCTGGATCGATCGAAACAACGACGGGGTGCTCGAAGACG
>JAIEQQ010000546.1 GCA_019747615.1 Phycisphaerales bacterium | reverse complement strand
GTCCTCTCATGCCCCCATCTTCGCACGCCGTACCCGTCCGGTTGCGCCTGACAAGGGGTTTTTCAACGGCCTGTTAGTGGCGCAAGCGTAATGCTGCACGTCGGGAGCCGAACGCCCCTTCTGGTTCGAAGACTCGCCATCTCCCCCGCGCCTCGCGGGGCAGAGTGGGGGGCCGCATCATTGCCACCGCGCTTACGCTCTGGCCATGACGACGCCATCTTCACCCAGCGCCCAAGCTCCCTCGCCCTCAACGGCCAACGACCCGAGCCTCGGTGCGCTCTTTGCACGCCTCGGCCTTGACCGCCACGAGCGCGTCTCGCTGACCGAGCGTGCGTCGCCCGAGTGGGCACCGACGGAGAACCCGACGACAGGCCGGGCGCTTGCGTGGGTTCGGCTGGATCGCGCGTCGGATTACGAGCGCGAGGCCGCGGGAGCCATTGAGACGTTCAAGGCGTGGCGCTCGGTGCCCGCGCCCTCGCGCGGCCTCGTGGTCCGCGCCATCGGCGACGCGTTCCGCACGCACAAGGCCGACCTCGGCGAACTCATCTCGCTCGAAGTCGGCAAGATCCGCAGCGAGGGCCAGGGCGAGATTCAGGAGATCGTGGACATCGCGGACTTCGCCGTGGGGCTGTCGCGCCAGCTCCCGGGTTTGACGCTCCCCAGCGAGCGCGCCGGCCATCGGTTGATCGAGCAGTGGCTGCCGCTGGGCGTCGTCGGTGTCATCAGCGCGTTCAACTTCCCCGCGGCGGTCTGGGCCTGGAACGCCTGTCTCGCCGCGGTCGCCGGCGATGTCACGATCTGGAAGCCCTCGCTGCTTGCACCGCTGACGGCCATCGCGTGCAACCGCATCGCCGACGACGTCGCAACATCGATGGGCCACCCCGGCGTGTTTCGGTTGGTGATGGGCACCGATGATGAGATCGGCGAGCGGATGGTGGCCGATCGGCGCTTGCCGCTGATCAGCGCGACCGGCTCGTGCCGCATGGGCAAGCGCGTCGGGCAGGTCGTCGCGGCGCGGCTCGGCCGCTCACTGCTCGAACTCGGCGGCAACAACGCGTGCATCGTTCACGAGGACGCGGACTTGGACCTTGCGCTGGCGTCCACGGTGTTCGGAGCCGTGGGCACGGCGGGCCAGCGCTGCACGACGACGCGGCGGCTGTTCGTACACGAGAAGATCGCGCCGGCGTTCATCGCAAGGCTGGAGAAGGCGTATCGATCGCTCGCATCGCGCATCGGTGATCCGCGAGCCGACGGCACGCTCATCGGCCCGCTGGTGAACGCTCAGGCGGTGAAGCAGTTTGAGCACGCGGTGAGCTCTGCGGTCGCGCAGGGTGCCCGCGTGCTGGTCGGCGGCGGGCGCGTCGCCAGCCTCGCCGGCCACTTCGTCGAGCCCACGCTCGTCATTGCGCCGGGGGCGAGCGACGGCTCCTCCGCAAAGCTGCCGATCGCCAGCGAAGAAACGTTCGCGCCGATCCTCTACGTCTTCACGTATCGCACGCTCGAAGAAGCAATCGCGCGACAGAACGACGTCGATCAGGGCCTGTCGTCGTCCATCTTCACCGAGAGCGTCCGCGTCAGCGAGCGATTCCTCAGCCCCGCCGGCAGCGGCAGCGATTGCGGCATCGCCAACGTCAACTGCGGCACCAGCGGCGCCGAGATCGGCGGCGCCTTCGGCGGCGAAAAAGACACCGGCGGCGGCCGCGAGAGCGGCAGCGA
>JAIEQQ010000512.1 GCA_019747615.1 Phycisphaerales bacterium | reverse complement strand
TTTGGTGATCTGCGACGGCTCGCTTCCGTCACTCGCGGCCCTTTGGAGCGAGGCCCGCAGTGAGTCTCGCGTTCGAGCCAGCGGCGACGCCGGCGGCAGCGTGATCGCGTGGGGCATCGGCCCGGCGAACGCAAGCGAGGCGTGGCACGAGCTCGTGCGCCGGCAGGCCCAGGCCTGCGGTGTGTCGATGGTTGAGTTCGCGCCGACTGATGCCGGCTTCAGCGCAGACGCGGCGGGCTCAACCGGCTCGGGTGCACGCGTCAAGCACACGACGAACGGGTTTGATGTCTCGCGGATGCTGCTGAGCGCCGGCGAGGCGGCGCTTGATCATCATGTTGGCCGTGTGGTCTGGCCGGTGGCGCTTGGGATGGTTGAGGGCGCACAGGGTGCCGAGGAAGCCGAGATGGTGATCAACGCGATCTCGGGGGCCGCGGATCGAGCGCTGCTGTGCTCGCGGTTGCTGGCGCTCGAGAGTGACGATCGGGCTCGTCGTGAAGGGGGGCAGGAGTTTGAGTTCGGCGGCCGGTTCATGATTCAGACGCCGTATCTGGATCTGGGCGAGAACCAGCTCGTCGAGCTTGCGCTGGATATGGACGTGCCGCTGAGTCTTGTGGATTCGCAGGCGTGCGCCGGCAACGCGCGCTGGCTTCAGGTGATTGAGCGTGTAGGTGCAGCGACGTTGATCCGCCCTGCGGCGTGATCCGTTGCAGAAGGGGTGTTGACCAATGGGAATCGTTGTTCAGAAGTTCGGCGGCTCATCGGTTGCCGATGCGCAGAAGATGCGAGCGTGCGCTCAGCACGTGATCGATTGCGTGAAGCGTGGCGATCAGGTGGTGGTTGTCGTCAGCGCCATGGGTGATTCGACGGACGATCTGCTCGCACTCGTCTCCAGCGTGTCTGCGAAGCCGGATCGTCGCGAACTGGACCAGATTCTGGCGACGGGCGAACTGGTGTCTGTGGGTCTGGTCGCGATGACGCTTCAGGGGATGGGTCAGCCGGCGCGGAGTTTGACCGGTTCGCAGGCGGGGATCAAGACGGATGACGCTTTCGGACGCGCGGGGGTTTTGGACGTCGATGATCGCCTCTTGCGTGATCTGCTCGATCGCGGCGTCGTGCCCGTGGTCGCGGGGTTCCAGGGCGTGAGTGAAGCCGGCGACGTGACGACACTCGGTCGCGGCGGGAGCGACACCACCGCGGTCGCGCTGGCGGCGAAGCTCGGCGGGCGCTGCGAGATTCTCAAGGACGTTGATGGGGTGTACACCGCCGATCCGCGGATCGTGCCGGATGCACGCCGTCTGAGCACGGTGACGTACGACGAGATGCTTGAGGCGGCTGCGTTGGGTTCCCAGGTGATTCACCCGCGCGCGGTGGAACTGGCCAAGAAGTTCGACGTGCCGCTGAGCGTGATGCACAGTCACGAGCCGGCGCGGGGCGGCACGCTGATCATCGCGGAGGATGGCTCGAGCACCGGGCGCGTGGTGAGCAGCGTCGTTCTGAAGCGCGGCGTGTGCCGCGTGAGCATCCGAGGACTGACGAATCGAGCGGGAATCCAAAGCGCGGTGTTCGAACCGCTCGCGGCGGCGCGGGTGCCGATCGACGACATCATCCAGGAAGAAGACGGGCCGGGAACGATCAACCTGACGTTCACGCTGCACAAGGACGACACGCCAGAGGCCTCGGCGGTCGTTCATAGCGTCGCGGCGCAGATCGGCGTG
>JAIEQQ010000088.1 GCA_019747615.1 Phycisphaerales bacterium | reverse complement strand
ACGCTCGACGACGAGTGAGGCGTTCATCACGCCTTGCTCCCAGCCGCGACGCTTGTCGCGGCTTTCTCTTCGGCCATGCGTGGTTGGCCAATGCTGCTCCGCTGCCCCTCACTTCAGTCGCGTGCTGGCCTGCTCGATGATCTCAGCGGCTACCCGCTCAGGGTTGTAGCCGCCGGAGAGCATGACGCACGGCTTGCCCGCCGCGCTGGCGTACTCCCGCGCCTCCTCGGCGTGAAGGTGCCCTGTGAGCTTGATGATGACAATGACGACGGCCGTGTCCGGCCGGTAGATCGGCCCACGCATCGGAGTGCCAGGACCGTGCTCCGTCAAATCGACCCACTCCGCGTCCTTCAGTTCGAACGCCTGCGTCAGACGCTGAACCGCTTCGGCATTCCGCTCGCCGCCGATGATCACCATGCGCTTCCCGCGTAGCAGACCCCGAACGGAGAGCACCGAGCTACTCCATTCGCGCGGTTCGGCACTGGCACGCTCCTGGGCCGTTTTCTCGGAATCCTTTCCGAGCATCAACGCTCTCGTGATGACGCCCGTCATGTGATCCGCGTCTGCGGATGGCCCTGGCCATGCGGCCGCGGCGACGGACCCGACGGCTTCCGCGATCCGGCGGTCGGTCGTGGAGACGCCCATCCCCTCCAGACGCTTGACGGCATCGGAGATCTTTGTCCAATGGGCCGGCGCTTCCTCCGGACGTCCCTTGGTGAGTTGCCCGGCGTGATACTTGATCTGCCCCAACGCGTTCTTCACCTTCTTCGCGGCGGCCTCGCGCTCATCCAGCCGCTTGCCCTGCGCCTTGATGCGGGACCTCAGATCAGCCGCGTTCGTCGGGTCTGCCGGATCATCGCCAGTCATGTGGCGTTCGATGAACACACGCCGCTCGGCGGTCTCGCGGCGCAGCCAGACGTGCGTTTCGGCTTGATCCCGATCATCATCGCTGAGCCATGTGTCAGCGAGCGCGACCCGCAGGGCCGAGTTGGCCTCGGCCAACAAGTGGAACGCAGACTCCTCATCTTCGGCACGCCGCCCGTCCGCGACGGCGTCGACGCGCTGAAGTAGTGCGACCGCGTCCGCCTGGGCGTCGTAGCAATCGGCGATGCGGGCAAGAATCGCATCGTCGGGCTGCGCCTGGTTGCGCCAGAAGACCCACAGAAAGCAGCTCTCCATCGCCTTGGCCTTGGCGATCATGTCGTTGAGGCGGTCGAGAACCTCGCGCTCAGCGTCCGGATCGGCGGCCGCCGCACGCCGCTCAATGAACAGCCGACATGACGCGGCCTTGAGGCGGCATCTTCTCTCGACGAGCGAGAGGTCGATGTCGGATGGGGCGCTGGACCGTGCGCCGTCCTCCTCATCATCGACCGACACATCCGAAGCCGATGCACGGGCACGTCCCAGTTCCTCGGTCGTCCCGGTGAGCGGGAGATGCACAACGGCATCCCCGAGCTTGAGCGGCACGATCGCCGAGGACACCGGCAGTGTCTTCTGTAATGTCGCCAGCTGCATCTTCGGTTCAATGCACGGAGCGGGCGATGGGATCGGTGGTGTCGATGGCGAGACTGGTTCTCGCTGGGAGGTCACGGTTGGGCTTGCGGCTATCGGCGTTTCGGTCGTGACTATCTGCTCGGCGGCGGCTGGAGCTGGGCCTGCCACTCGCTCGGCCTCTTCGCAAAGCCATTTCCCTATCAGCGCAACG
>JAIEQQ010000249.1 GCA_019747615.1 Phycisphaerales bacterium | reverse complement strand
ACGGACTGTCGCCGCACGCGATGCGATATCGCGGGTGCTTACGAGCACTGCCAGTCTTGCGACACGAAACAGATCGAACAGTTCTGTCGCGACATCGCCGAAGGCGGCACGGAGAGACCGCGCGAAACCACCGCCCTGGACGAGTGGGTCACGCTAATGAAGCCCGCTCTGGTCGACGCAGTCTCCGACTCGCCGCGGCCATACCGCGCCGTTGGCAGCGCGAGAGCGGGCCTGCGGGCGTTGTTTGAACGGAAGGACTCGGCCCCCCGACGGCTGGGTGCTTCGATGCGGGAGCGGCTCCAAGCCTGCCTCCTCACGACAACGCCTGCGGGTCTGCTTGACCGATTGAAATGGCACCTTCGTTCAACTAGGCTGAACTGAGGTTCCACACGATATTCCGGATAGCCCATACGTGGTGACCGCGCCGGAGCCGCGCACTATCGCCGGACGCATGTCTCTTTCTGCGTTCGCATCAAGATGTCGAGAGATCCCGTAATCATCGGCGTGCTCGGGCAGTGGTTAGTTTTAACTTCCATCGAACGCTTCGGCATTCTGCGGAAGAGGGCGAACACCGCGAGAGCAATGAGCACCGCGGCCGCATAGAAGAAGAGGCCCCCTGCACCTAAGGTATTCATCGCAGTTCCCCCAATGAGGGGCCCAGCCGCTGTCCCGATCCCATTGAGTAGAAGAAGCCCGCGGACGGTGCCGAGCAGTTGACCGGGGGGAAGATCGTCGTTCGCGACGGCGAGACACAACGAATAGATCGGGATGCCGAAGCCGCCGAAGAGGGCCCCCGCCGCAAGAAGCAGTGGCAAAGGTTCGCCACCCGCCAGCGCCACGACGACGGCAGCCATGGCAGACGCGAGTGCCGCGCCGGCAATGACGATGTTCCGAGGCACTCGATCCGAAAGCCAACCGAGTGGCCACTGCAATACCAGCGTTCCGCCTACAACCGCGGCCATGAAAGCGGATATACCTCCAACATCAAGTCCGATCCGCTGGGCGAAGTTTGGCCCCAAGCCCCAGAAGCCCCCGATAGCCAGGCCGGCCAAGAAAGCGCCAGCCGAAGCGAGGGGTGAGATGCGGATGAGTTCCCTGAACGCGACCGGCGTCTGTTTCACCTCAGTTGGCGGATGACTGGGCAGCAAAGTGATCGGAACCACGGCCGCCGATACCAATAGCGACACGATAAGAAACAAGGTCATGTCGGCGGGCGGTGCAATGTTGAGGAACCCCTGCCCGATTGCCCACGAGCCCATCGAGACGACTCCAAAGATCGACAGGAGTTGCCCGCGCGTGGATTGCACGGCGTGCGCGTTGAGCCAGCTCTCGGTTGCGAGGATCATCCCGGCGTAGGCGAAGCCAGTCACCAGGCGAAATGGCATCCAAGCGATCGGATCTAAGAACACCACATGGAGGAGAGCGGTCATCGAAGCGATAGCAGCGAAGCCGGCGAAGGTCCTGACATGCCCAACAGAAACGATGATTCGCGGCAACAGGAGCGCACCGATCGTGAAGCCCGCGAAGTAGAAGGACATCATTGTGCTGATTGCGCCGCTCGAGAAGCCCTCTTGGCCGGCTCTCACGATTAAGAGCGTTCCCAGTAAGCCGTTGCCCAGTAGCAGAGCGGCGACGCTCAGCAGCAAAGCCGCCACCGGTGCAAGAGCGAGGCCGCGCTTGGACGCCGACCTCACGGTCTCCATCG
>JAIEQQ010000515.1 GCA_019747615.1 Phycisphaerales bacterium | reverse complement strand
AGCTTCTCGGCGATCTCGGGCATGCCGTCCTTGTCCACCAGCGGGAAGACCGCGGCCTTGATCGGGGCGATGCGCGGGTTGAGCTTGAGGAACTCGGGGCTGGGGCGGCTCTCATCCTTGGTATACGCCTCGCAGATCAGCGCGAGCGCGCCGCGGTCAAGGCCGGCGGCGGGCTCGATGCAGTGGGGGATGTAGCGCTCGCCCTTCTTGCCGCCGTTGGGAAGCGTCTCGCCGCGGGTGGTATCGAAGTAGTCGAGCTTGACCTTGCTGTGGGTCTGGTGCTGGGTGAGGTCGTAGTCCCCGCGGTGGGCGATGCCCTCGAGCTCGCCGAAGCCGGGGGCGGTGAAGGGGAAGCGGTACTCCACGTCGCTGGTGCCGCGGGAGTAGTGGCTGAGCTCGTCCTTGTCGTGCTCGCGGAGGAGGAGGTTCTCGCCGGCGAGGCCGATCGACTGCCACCACTCCATGCGGAAGTCGCGCCAGAACCTGTACCACTCGACGGACTCATCGGGGTGGCAGAAGAACTCGAGCTCGGCCTGCTCGAACTCGCGTGAGCGGAAGGTGAAGTTGCGCGGCGTCACCTCGTTGCGGAACGAGCGCCCGGTGTTGCCGATGCCGAAGGGGACCTTGACGCGCGTGGTGTCGACGACGTTCTTGAACTGCACGAAGACGCCCTGGGCGGTTTCGGGGCGGAGGTAGACCTTGTTGTCCTCACTAAAGACGGCACCGGTATACGAGATAAACATCAAGTTGAACTGACGTGGCTCCGTTAACACGCCTCGTTTCCCCGTGAAGGGCGATGGGACGCGCGGCAGAGCTTCAAGAAATGGCTTGCCCGTCAGCGGCTTGAGCACGCCCATCCATGTGACTCCCTCGCGGTCAGTGAACACGTACGCGCGATCAGGCTGGCCCCAGTCCGTATCACCATGGAGCTTGAGGCCAAAGACCTTGAGCAGTTCTTTCTGGTTTCTCTCAAAGAGGGATCGTGCCTCACCTTCAGTAGACGCGACGAGCGTGAAGGCGAACTCTGTGCTCGGATCGGCTTCGATCTGCTTAGGCATTTCGATTGCCGTGGCGACTCCATCATGGGGCCCGTGGGCTATGTACATCGCCCAAAAGTGGTCGGCTCGGAACCGTTGCTTCGTCTCCTTGTCGTCCACCATCGGGTCGTTGAACCCGCCGACGTGCCCGCTCGCCTCCCAGACCTTCGGGTGCTGGATGATGCACGTCTCCACCGGCACGCACCGCACGCGCTCGCCGTTGGGTCCCTTGCGCCCCCAGCAGGGGTTCATGATCATGTCCTGCCACCAGGCGTCGCGCAGGTTTTTTTTCAGCTGCGCGCCCAGCGGGCCGTAGTCCCAGAAGCCGTTGATGCCGCCGTAGATCTCGCTCGCCTGGTAGACGAACCCCCGGCGCTTGCAGAGGGCCATGATGGCGTCCATCGACTTGGCGGGTGTTGCGGACATGCGGTCGTCTCCCGGGAAAGGCCGGGATGATACCGGGGTCGGCGGGTGGCTCCGAAGTCACGAACCCTTTGCGGGAGGAGCCTTTGCCCAAAGGCGAGCGCGTGCGCAGAAGCCGGGGCCCGATCGTGTGCGTCAGGGTGTGGCCTTCGGTCAGAGCCCGACGCGTTAGCGAGGGAGGCGGCATGAGGCTCGGCGAATGCCGCGGCGTTCCGGCCAGGCGGCTGACTCGCCGAGCC
>JAIEQQ010000550.1 GCA_019747615.1 Phycisphaerales bacterium | reverse complement strand
GGCGCAACTGGCGTCACAGTCACCGTGGGTGCACCCGCGCGCTCCTTCCCGTCCCGTGTGATCGTCACGAACGAAACGCGATAACTCACCGGCGGCGATGGGTACGCATCGATCATGCTGCCGGCATAGAGCTGCGCGAAGCCATTGTCGCTGCCGCCCTCTTTGGTCTGCGTGTAGAGGTCGCGGGCGTTCCACCCGCCCAACCCGTTGCTCTTCTCGACGTACACGCGGCAGTGATCGGCGTCGATATCGTTGGCCGGCGTGTAGCCGACTTGGAAACCAAAGAGCCCGATCCCGTCCAGGGTCCCGAAGTCCACCGTCGAGGCTGACACCGACGAAGCCTGCGCGGACACATTCACCGGCAGCACATTGAAGAGAGCGGACGTGATGGGATTATCCGTCGCGTCGCCCCGCGCGTTCACCGTCTGGACCGACAGCCGGTACCACTGCTCGGCGCCTGGACGGATCCAGGTTGCATCGCTCTGAGCGGTGTAGTTTCCCGCCGCCGGCGGCCTGAACGTCAGCCACCGTTGAGACCGGGTGACTCCGGCGATATCCGCGCCGGCCACCGTCAAAGGACCGATGATCGTGACCTGCGCTTCGGCAATCGACGCACGGTTCGCACCGAACGTGACGGTGAACTGCACGCCCCATGGCACCCCCATCTTCGTGGTGTCGTAAATCGCGTTCGCCGTAACGCTCGCCACGTTCTCGGCCGCCAGTGATCCTCCCACATTGGCGATCGCCACGCTGGGAGTCCCCGCCTCGAAGGGCTTCACATACTCGGCCGATCGCGAGGCAAGACGCACGGTAACGGTCTGGGCTGGATCCGGCGCGGCGATCGGAATCCGGACCGCTCCCTGCCCGATCCCGTTGTAGTCGAAGTCGCCGCCCGAGAACCAATCACCCGAGCCTACCTTCCACTCCGCGCGGACCCCCAGGAATGCTCCACCCGGTGCGGTGTACAGCACTTGCAGGATCGCGTCCTTGCTTCCGTCGGCCGCCTCCGGCGCCCACGACCAGCTCCCCACCAGGTCAGATACATCGTTCGGCACGATCGGCGCGCCGCCGCCAACGGTGATGTCGCCGAAGAGGGCCGGAACCTGGATCGAGGCGCGAGGGGCGGTGTCGTTATAGACTGACACACTGTAGAGCTGAGCAACGATCGTGACTTCGTCGTTCTCTTCGTGCCCCAGTTCGATAATCCGGAAGGGAACGGACTGAAGGCCACACTCGACCGCTGAGACCGCGATCACATCACCGACTTCGAGCAGGCTGGCCTTGATGTCGGCACGGAACTCGACGAACTTTCCGAGGTCGCGGTGCTTCGCCAGAACGAACTGGCCGATGCGCCAGGCCTGGAAGTACGAGTCAATCGCGGAGCCGTCCACCTCGACGGAGTTGATCTTGCGGACCTGCTCCTGGTGTTCGTAGTCATTGACGTGAAGCGCCTTCTCGACGAACCCTGAGGGCGCATCGATCCACTTCACCACCACGCGATTGACCGGCGACTGGCGATCCTCGAGCGGATAGGCGGCCGAGCCGATCATGTTCGTGTCGTTGAAGGCCATCGCCACGCGGTAGATCTCATCGCCGCTCGCGTGGGCCTTCGTTGCGGGAGCGGCGAGCTGAATGCGGTCCGCAAGCACCGCCGCGATCGCGGCCGTCTCCGCCGCCGCGGTGAAGGGCGAAA
>JAIEQQ010000230.1 GCA_019747615.1 Phycisphaerales bacterium | reverse complement strand
GAGCTGGATCTGGGCCTGGCGTGGAAAGAGCTGACGGGGCTCCCGTTTGTGTACGCGATGTGGATGGCGCGCGCGGCGGATGTGGAGGCGGATTCGCCGCGGTGCGAGGCGCTGCGGAGTGTTGCGATCCTGCTGGATCGGCAGCGCCGGCGGAACGCGATGCGGCTGGATTGGATTGTTGATCGATCGGCGCTGGATCGCGGCTGGCCCCGCGACCTGGCCCGCCGATATGTGACGGAGTATCTGCGGTACGAGCCGACCGACGCGTCGCTGGAGGCGGTGCAGCGGTTCTTCGACGAAGCCGCGACGCTGGGATTCCTGCCCAAGACCGTCGCGCAGGCCTGGTCGATCGAAACGCCGGTGGCGTGATCACGGGGCGCGTGAAACGCGAGGTTTCGGACCAAGCAAGAGTGCGTGGATTGAAGGGTTGACCCGAGCGCCAGCGTGTCGAGATTCAGGTCACCGGCTCGAGGACGACGCTCATCGCGCCCTTGCTCGAGGGCAGGTGCGGATCGCGACCGAAGCCGACGACCTGCTCGACCTTCAACTCTGCGTGCTCGCGGTGCGTCGTGAAGACGATGGCACGTCCCTGCGTGTGGATCTGGTCGGCGATCTCCGCCGCTTGCTTCTCGTTCAGGTAGAAAAGCTCCTGCAGCATACGGATAACGTATGGAAAGGAGTGATCGTTGTCATCAAGCAGGACGACATTCCAGCGCAGCGGCTGCTTGGGCTTTGGCCCGCGGGCCTCCGGCGTCGGTGAGGGCTGTGATCCTGGAGAGGGCTGGCTCATTGACATGAGTGTACACCATGATGTGCGGATTGACCGTAAAAGTCGCGCCATGGCGCGACGGGATTGGAGGGATTCCGGCCCGGTTTGTAAACGAGTTTCATGGACGAAGTATCCTTGCCCAGATTGACACCCAACGAATTTGTGCTAGTCTCAATGAGCATACCGTGTGTTGCGGAAGTGACGAAGCGGGCGAACGGGAGGCGCGCCTCATGAACAAGACCGATCTGATCGAAGCCGTCGGCGTGGAACTCAAAACCACCAAGGCCGAGGCGGCGCGCTTGGTTGACACTGTGCTCAACTGCATTGCGCGCGGGCTCAAGGAAGATGAAAAGGTCGCAATCAGCGGCTTTGGCACCTTCATCAAGCGGAATCGGCCCGCTCGCAAGGGCGTCAGCCCCATCACCAAGCAAGTCATCGAGATCAAGCCCTCGATCTCCTGCGGCTTCCGCGCCAGTGCCAATCTCAAAGAACAACTCTGAGCGGCGAACAGCCCTGAGTGGCTCGCGGCCGTGTCACGCAGCCGTCGTGCGGCGCGGGTTTTTCCTGTCGTCGCGTAAACGTCATCTCGCATGTTTGTGTCTGAACGATGGGGTGATCGCCCCAGCGCCTGCCGATCCGCGTGGTGCTCCTCCGTCGACCGGGTTGCCCGCCCCGCGAAATCGGTTGTTCTCCCGATCTCTGTTTCAGCGGCGAGTTTCCCGCCCGTGGCACACCGCCCCCGAGCCCGCCGGCAGCGGGGGCGGGGGGTGTCTTGAAGTGTGCCGCTATCGTTGCATGAGTCATGGCGTTTCAACCGAGCGAATCCGATCAATCAAGCGAGCCTCGGGGTCCGCGGGGCGCGGGGCCGGGGGGCGATCGGCGTCCTGACCAGCGGCGCGAGCCGCGCGGC
>JAIEQQ010000383.1 GCA_019747615.1 Phycisphaerales bacterium | reverse complement strand
GCACGACTACGAGACGCTCCGCGAGCTGGTCTATGAGCACGTCAAGAACGTCGTCACGCGATACCGGCGCACCGTGAACACCTGGACGGTGACCAGCGGCCTGAACGTCGGCGGCACGTTCAAGCTCACCTACGAGCAGGCGGTCGATCTCACCCGATCCTGCACGATGATCGTCAAGAAGCTCCAGCCGACGGCCAAGGTTCATGTCGAGATCGCCCAGCCTTTTGGCGAGCATGCCGGCCTGCCCCGCGGCAGCAAGTCCATCCCGCCGGTGCTCTACGCCGAGCTGATGAACCAGACGCAGACGCACGCCGACGCCTTCGCGGTCCGCGTGCAAATGGGCCAGGGCGAGGTCGGGCGCGGCACGCGTCCGATCGTCAGCGTCTCGGCGGCGCTGGATCGCATCGCCGGCGCCGATCGCCCGCTGGCGATCTCCGTCGTCGGCTGCCCCAGCCGGCCCGCGTCGGAAGACCCTCAGTCTGAACAGGGCTTTGATCCAGGGACGTGGCGATCCGGGTGGACGCCCGAAGCTCAGGCGGAGTATGGCCTCCGCGTCGCGGCGGTGCTTGCGGCGAAGCCGTATGTCCAGTCGGTGTGCTGGCAGGAAGTGATCGATGCGCCGCCGGGCTCCACCGGCACGATGATCGGCGGCGGCTTGCTCACCGCCCAGGGTCAACCCAAGCCGATTCTCCGGGCGCTTGCGGAGCTTCGGGCGGCGCTGCGAGATCGAAAGCCGATGCCGCCGATTTGACGCAGGCGGACCTTTGCGCCGGGTGACCGGTGCGATATGCTCTGGGTGTGATGACGCGGCCGCCTGAGCGTGAAACACGGACCGAGACGTTCGACGTCGACGCCGATGTGCCGCGCGACTCGTCGATGGATGCGGAGCTGGCGTCGCGCCGCGATCTCGCGATGGGGCGTGATCAGGACGCGGCCGGGCCGGGCACCCCGGAGTGGAGCCGCGCCGTGGCCAAGTGGTTCGCGGTCTGCGTCCTCGGCGCGATCGGGACGGTCGGGCTCGTGTGGAGCATCTGGTTCAGGCCGATGCCGGCGCGATTGCATCGGGCGGAGCCGGCGGTGGCGGGCGTGCCAGCGGCCCCGGCGCGAGATCGCGGGGCCGCAGTCTCGCCTCAAGATGCCGGCGAGCGTCCGGCGGTGATGAATGAGTCGGCGGAGTCGGCGCAATCGCGAGAGTCAGGCGCGGGCGGTTCGCCACGCGAACCAGAGTTTCGAGCACCAAAGGCGGCGCTGACGGGCACGATCGACATCAATCAAGCAGGGCTGACGGAGCTGCAACTGCTGCCGGGGATTGGGCCTGCGCTGGCGCAGCGAATCCTCGACGATCGCCAGAAGAACGGCCCGTACCGCTCCGCTGATGACCTCGATCGTGTCCGCGGCATCGGGCCCAAGACGCTCGAGAAACTGCGACCGCTGATCCGCGTAAACTAGCTCGCACGCCCAGCGCGTTTCCCAGCTCGCTTCAAGCCCCCGTCCCCGCTTGATCAACGAAAGGGAGATGGTCCCGCGTGCGCGCGTCGAGGTGTCCGACTGTTGTCGTCTTCAGCCCGTTGCTCAACGTGATGAACCCCGTCGAACTTCTCGGTCAGAGCCAGGCCATCGGCGAGCTGCTGAAGCGCGCGCGGGCCGAACGGCGCGTGCTCGCGCGAGGGAGC
>JAIEQQ010000086.1 GCA_019747615.1 Phycisphaerales bacterium | reverse complement strand
TGAGCATCCACGCGGCTCGGGATAAAGAGCCGTATGTGCTCAAGATTGACTTGGACTCGCTGCTGATTCTGGGCGTGCTTCGGCCGCACGGGCAGGATCACTTCACGATTGATGATTTGTATCGCGGCTTCACGACGGTCAACCGCATGTTGGCCGATCGCCGCGATCGGCTGCCGGTGGCCAGCATCAGTTTCCTCAACGCCCGAGCCAACCGACTGATCGGCACCGACGGCAATGAGCCGTCGTTTGAGACCGTGCTCCGCACGATGTATTCCGCAGGGTTCCGGGGCGATGTGTACACGGCGCCGAGCATGTGGAAGCTGGCGCACGTCGGCGTGTTCCCGAGCTACCCGTTCCCGGAGGGCGTGAGCCGGATGCGCGAGGGGAGTAGTTGACAAATTCTCAAATGGTCAACTTGCCAAAATCAAACGGCTCGCTGATTCAGCGAGAGGCGCGGTTTGGTGGTTTACGATTTGAGCTTTGCTGCTTTGCTGCTTTGCTGCTTTGAGGTTTGAGCTTTCAGCCAGTCACTTCAGCCGCCCCTGCCCCGCGCTTACGCGGCTGGCGTTTACGAGCGCGAAGGCGTGCGGTTCGTCTTTGATGAACTTGATGAGTTGGCTGGTGGTGATGCCGAGGGTCGCCGCGGCGGGTGGGGGGGTCCATCGCTCGCTGGCCAGGACGTCCATGGCCTCGGCGAGCAACGCCGGGAAATCGTGGTGATCGGGGTTGCAGACGATTGCACCGGATTTGCTGACGCGAGATCGCCAGAGGTCCGAGCATGTCGATGCCGGCTTGCCCGGGCGAGCGACCGCGGCGTCGATCGCTTCGAGGAACTCCGCGACCGACTTTCCCTTGGCTTTGCCTTTGAGCATCACCGCCGGCGGCGGCTCGACGCGCACGTTGATCGCCAGCAGCCGACGCATCCGCCCGAGAGCGACGCGATGGTTCTCGCTCTGGCTGCGGCGTTCGCTGGCTCTGGCGACGAGGCCGGAGTCGATGTGGGTGATGAAGACGGCGGTCTCGACTTTGTTACGGTTTTGCCCGCCGGGACCGCCGCTGCGGCCGGTGGTGACTTGGCAGAGGGCCAGCAGGTCGCTGTCGTCAAGGCAAGCGGGATGGTGCCAGCGGGTCACGGGGGGAGGGTACGGCGGCGCGATCGCAAGTGCTGAGCGATGAGTGCTGAGCAATGAGCCGAAAAACCCTGCGTGAGTTGTTCGCAGCGACCATGGCGTCAAAGAGGCGGGCGGCGACGCGGAGCCGGGTCGAACGTGGACAAAATGCCGAAGGGCGGACTCGAACCGCCGACCTGAGCGTTATGAATGCTCCGCTCTAACCAGCTGAGCTACTTCGGCGAGCGGGGGGATGATACGCATCGTGGGGGCGGAGGTGAAGCGGCATCGTTGGGAGAAGGTGTGGGGCCGGGAATCGCTGCGATCGCGCAGGATCCGCGCGGCGGCGACGGATCGAGCGGCCGACTTGAACGCCGCGGCGGTCGATCTGGATCGAGGGACAGGCGGCCCTCCCCGCGACGGTGCGGGCCTAAGCGGGGCGACTGAGCGGGGGCAGGATCGGCCGTTCCGGTTCAGGTTGCGTGAACCGAGCCAAGAACTCTGAAGCCACCCGACCTGCCGCGTCGATCAATACTCTATGAAACAGCTCGCCTCCGGCGTTT
>JAIEQQ010000715.1 GCA_019747615.1 Phycisphaerales bacterium | reverse complement strand
GAAGCTGGTGGTCTTGCCGGCGCCGTTACGCCCGAGCAGGCCGACGATCTCGGCGCGATCGATGTGGAACGAGACACCCTGCACGACGCGCCGCCCGGCGTAGGACTTGTTCAGGTTGATGGATTCAAGAAGCGGCACGGGCGATGGTACGGCAGGCGCGACTTCGCGGGCGGGCGGGCGGAACGCGAACGCCGGGGGGTGACGGGCTTGTCGGAGCCGCGGGCGCGAGCATGCGGGCGTGCGTCACGGCGATCCGACACCCGCTCATTGCACTCTGCTGGTTTGGAGCTTCACAACCAGCGGTCGATGGTCTGAGCCGATGTGCGGCCCGACGCGCCAGCTGACGATCGTCAGCCGGTTGCAGGCGTAGGCGTGGTCGATGCGGATACCCGGGACTTTGGCGAGCAGGCCGACGTCGGGCCAGGTGTTGCCGAGGCCCGAGCCAGCCTCGTCGTGTGCCTCCCGCAGGCCCGCGGCTCGAAGGAACCCGTGCTGAGGCGAAGTCGCGGTGCTGTTGAGATCGCCTGCGAGGAACAACGCGGGCGCGTCGGGCGAGGTCTTGACACTTCGCACCCACTGATCCAGCCACGCGAACTGCAAGCGCTGCTCGCGCAGCATCTGTGCATCACCGGGCGGCATCAGGTGCAGATTCTGAACGACGATCGGAACGCCATCGAACGTCACACGCACGCGGATCTGCGGATCGCTGAGCGCCGAGGCACCGCCGAACGCCTTCTCCCGCATCGTTTCGATTTGCGGAAAGACGTCCGGCGCGCCTTCGAACGGGAGCTTCGAGTACAGCGCCTGCCCGAAGGCGTCCTGCCGGAAGGCGGTGGATATGTGCGGGTAGCGCTGCTCAAGAGCTGATCGCAGTTGGTCGCGGTGGTTGTTCGTGACTTCTTGCAGCAGGACGAGATCGGCGTTCTCGCTCTCGATCAGGCGGAAGAGCGCCGACAGGTCTGGGTTGCTGAGGTTCACGTTTGCGACCACGACGGTCAGTGTCGCGCGGCTTGGGTCCGGAGCGGGTGTGGCGCGCAGCACCAGGCCGAGCCATGGCAATGCCATGATGAGCGCCGTCGCGGCCGCGACGAGCGCCAACCTTCGGCCGCGAACCACCAGCGCGCAGAGCGCGAGAAAGCCCATGCCGATCGCGGCGTGGAGCACGAACGTGCGGAGCATGAACGTGAAGAACGCCAGCGCCATCTCGATGCGCCCGGAGGCGAACAGATCAGTCGGTACCAGATACGCCAACACGTACATAGCGATCACGCCAGCCCAGCACGCCCAGAGCAGCGATCGGGCGCGAAGCGTGAGATATGAGAGCCAGCTTCGAGTGGGTCTGTGGGCGTCGAGTGCGTCGGGCGATGGCGGCGGCGATGGCGATGGTGGTGGCGGCGGCGATGGCGATGGTGGTGGCGGCGTGGTCATGCCCGCTCCGATACGCCCGAAACGGAGCCGGGTTCACTGCCCGAGCAAGTTCTTTGGCGTGAAGTTGGCATGCGTCCTTGTCGGAGCCGCGGGCGCGAGCACGCGGGCCTGTGATCAAATATGGAGCGCGTGGAGCCGATCTCGCCAGCGATGGCGGTCGTGGGTGTTATGTTGATGCCAATCCGTGCGTGAGCGTTCGATCTTGAGGGTTTGGTCGCCATCGCTGATATGTTCTTGCACAGGT
>JAIEQQ010000343.1 GCA_019747615.1 Phycisphaerales bacterium | reverse complement strand
CGGTCTTGCTCAACAAGCAGAAGCCGATGGGGCGAGCCGAGGATGTTCGCGTTGAGTACAGCGGCTTTGTGATCGACGACGAGTTTGTTGTCGGCTACGGGCTGGACTATGACGGCATCTATCGAAATCTGCCGGATATTGTGACGCTGGCTTAGGCATCAGGGATTGGGCACTGGGCATTGGGGGGAAGCTCAAAGCTCAAGTTCGGAACCTCAAGTCTCAAGTCTCACGCCTCACGCCTTTTACGCCCATGCTCACTGACTCGAACAATCCGCCGCGATGGAACGCCACGGTCGGGCTGGATGGCGCGGGGCTGATTGCGCGTCAGCAGTTGCCAGCGACGCTGGCCAAGTCGCTGCCGAGTGATGAGGTCGTGTTGATGGTGCTCCGGCCGAGCCCGTGGTTCTTGCTTGTGGGGAGGCTTGATGCGCTGGTGTCGATCGGTGTCGTCGTCGGGATCGGCGCGCTCATCGGCTGGTTGCAGGTGCTGGAGATCCGGTCCGGCGCCGTCCTGGCGTACGGCGTCATTGCGCTGAGCCTGCTGATCATCTGGAACTGCCTGGACTTTGCGACTCGCGCGTACGTGCTGACGGATCGGCGCTCGCTCCGCGTCAGCGGCGTGATCAGACGGGCGACGTACGACATTCCGCTGAATCGGATCCAGAGCGTCGCGTTGCATCAGGGCATCCGTGAGCGGATCGTTGGGGCGGGAACAGTGCTCATCTCGTCGGCCGCGGCGGGCGGAGCGGGCGCCAGTGCCGGAGAGTTCACGTGGTACTTCATCGATCGCCCCGAGCGAGCTAGCGCCCTTGTCCGCGAGGCGATCGAGCGGTACACGCGCCCGTGATCCAGCTTCGCAGACGACTCGCCGGAGGCACAGGGAATGGCGGATGATGTGTTGACACAACGGGTTGTGCGGATCGGATTGACCGGCGGCATCGGCGCTGGCAAGTCCGCGGTCGCTTCGGCGTTCGCGACCCTGGGCTGTATGGTGAGCGATAGCGATGCCGGCGCGCGGGCGGCGCTGAGGTCGGCGGCGGTGATCGCGGAACTGGTGAAGTGGTGGGGAGAGCAGATCCTCGGCCCGGATGGCACGCCGGATCGGCAGGCGATCGCGCGGATCGTGTTCAACGATGCCAGCGAGCGGGCGAGGCTGGAGGGATTGATCCACCCGATCCTGCATCGCGAGCGGGAGGAACACGCGAGGCGAGCCGCGGCGATCGGTGCCCCGGCGCTGATTGTCGATGCGCCATTGCTGCTTGAGGCCGGGCTTGATCGCGAGTGCGACGCGGTGGTGTTCGTCGATACGCCGCGTGATGTTCGGCTCGCCCGCGTGAGCGCGACGCGCGGCTGGGATGGCGCGGAGCTTGATCGTCGCGAGGCGGCCCAGCTTCCATTGGAAGAGAAGCGACGGCGGAGCGGGTATGTGATCGAGAATCGGGGTGACCGCGAGGCCTTGGTGGAGGCCGCGCGCCGGGTGCTTGTGGCGGTGCGGGGCACAACCGGTGGGGGCTTGCCTCCGGCGGGCTGACGACTACAGTGGGGAGTCGAAGCCGGAGCGGCCAACGCTTCAGCGCGACGATCGGGCTGAGGAGGCCGCGGACGCGTGGATCAAAAAGCCCAACAGCGCGCCGCTATTCGGCGGCAGGAGCGCGCTCGATCGCATGC
>JAIEQQ010000281.1 GCA_019747615.1 Phycisphaerales bacterium | reverse complement strand
CCTCGGCGTTGCGGCGGGGGCGTCGTGGCGAGAAGGCGATGGGCGATTGCGGGGTGGCGGTTGGGGGAGTGCGGGGCATGGATGCCGCGGCGATGGTTTTCGGAGCGCGCGTAGACTCTGGCGTGTGGATTCGGGCGGAATGTTCCATCTGCGCGGCAACCACACGCGGGCCTCGGCGTAGAAACTCTGCTCGCCGGTCGCGAGCAGGCTCAACGCGGGGCAGAATGTGTGGTCGCGAGCGAACGGATGTCGTCCATCTGCGCGAGCGCTTCCCGAAGGGTTGTCATATGCAATACGCGATTCCTCATCGTCCGGTCCGTGGTTCCATGCTTGGCCTTCGTCGCGGCGTGACGCTGCTTGAGATGATGCTGGTCGTGCTGATCATCGGCATGATCGCGACCATCAGCATCGTCGCCGTGGGCGCGCAGCTTGAGAAGGCGCGACGCACGAACACGATCTCGCGCATGTCGATGATCAAGTCGAGCTTGCAGCAGTTCCAGATGGACAACGCGGTCTATCCCGACACGCTGCTGGTGCTGGTGCCGCGATACCTGGAGAAGGTGCCCAAGGACGAGTGGAAGCGAGACTTCATCTATCGCGCCCAGGGCACCAGCGGCACGCCGGAGCAGCCGTTTGATCTCATCAGCACCGGCCGGTCCGGCGAGGTCGGCAACCAGGACAACATCAACGTCTGGAATATGGACCCGACGCAGGCGTCGAATCCGCAGTAAGCGGAAGGCACTGGGCACTGGGCATCGGGCACTGGTGGCGGGCTCAGATCGAAACGGAGAATGCGATGCGACGCCGGCGCGGTGTTTCGATCTTGGAGGCTGTGCTGTCGACGTTGCTCCTGGCGATGGTGGCGGTGAGCATGGCCGCGGCGGTGACGCATGTGCAGAAGTCTGCGGAGATGGGCAAGCTGCGCGTCGCGGCGCACGAAGTGGCCAACCGGCTGGCGTTGCAGTGGCTGGATGACGAGAACTCATTGCAGCCGCTGATGGGGCAGGCGTATGACGACGGGACGTTCAAGTTCCGCTGGGAGCTGTCGACGATGCCGCTGACGGTGAGCGTGCCAGCGGGCTCGGCGCTCAATGCGCCAACAGAAGGCCCGCCGGCGAAGCTGCTGAACGCACAGCTCTTGCTCGTGGTGAACGTGTACGAGGCCATCCCCGATGGCGTCGGCGGCACGTACCCCGGCATGCAGCTCGCGGAGCTCCGCCGCACCCACAACCCCCAGGCTCGCATGACGGGCAACCCGGATTCGATGGCGCGTCTGGCGAAAGATGCGGGCCGGACTGCGACGATCATGAGCGGGATCATGGGTGGCAATAACGCGACGCCCGCTGCGGGCACTGGGCCGGGCGCGGGCGGTGGAACGGGCGGAGCGGGCGGGACGCGACGCGAGGGCGGGCGGCCGCCGCGCACGACGCCTTCGGATCGGGGCAATCGATGACGATCGCGCGGACCAATCAAGTTGCGGCCGGAGCGCGGGTGACTCAACGCGGGAACCGGCGAGCGGCGCGGGGTTTTACGCTCATCGAAGCCACACTGGCGACGCTGCTGGGGCTGATGATCATCGGCACGATTTTCGCGTTGCTGTTTGGCATTCAGCGCGTGGAGCGCAACTCGCGGATCTCGTATCAGCAGGCGATCGACATGGCGGCGAC
>JAIEQQ010000139.1 GCA_019747615.1 Phycisphaerales bacterium | reverse complement strand
CGCCGCTTGGCGGATGGGCATTCCCTTGGCGCGGTTCTCGCGTGCGAACTCGACGATGAGGATGGCGTTCTTCGCGCCCAGACCGACGAGAAGCACCAGGCCGATCTGCGTGAAGACGTTGTTGTCCAGATCGCGGTAGTAGAGCGCTGCCATCGCGCCGATGACCACCAGCGGGATGCTGAGCACGACCGCGATGGGTGTGATGAAGCTTTCGTACTGAGCCGCGAGGATGAGGAAGACCAGCAGGATGGCGATGCCGAAGACGATGGTGCCCTGCGAGCCGACGCGCGATTCCTGATACGAGAGCCCGGCCCATTCGAAGCCCATCTCAGTGGGTAGAGCGTTCTTCGCCGCCGCGGCCATGGTGCCCATCGCGTCGCCGGTGGCGACGCCTGGCAGCGGGATGCCGTTGACTGTGGCGGTGACGTACATGTTGTAACGCGTCACGCGCTCGGGGCCGAAGCCGTCGGTGACGGTGAGCATCGCGCCGAGCGGGACCATGCGTCCCGAGCGGCTGCGGACTTCGAGGCGGGTGATGTCCTGCGGTTTGAGGCGGAAGCCCGCATCGGCCTGGGCGGTGACCTGCCACGTGCGCCCGAACTGATTGAAGTCGTTGACATACGCCGAGCCAAGGTACGTTTGCAGCGCGTCAAAGACGGTCTGCAGCGGAACGTCCATCTTGAGCGCCTTCTCGCGATCAAGATCGACAAAGAGCTGCGGCACGCCCTCGCGATACGAGCTGAAGGCGAACGCGAGTTTCCGCGGCTGCTGACTCATCATCGCGCCGATGGTCTCGTTGACGGATTGCTGCAGCGCGGCCCGTCCGAGGTTGCCGCGGTCCTGGATGCGCATGTCGATGGCGGATGCGTTGCCAAGGCCAGGGATGGCGGGCAGTGAGAAGACGAGGAAGTTGGCGTCTTTGATCGCTGAGACGCGCTGGTTGATCTCGGCGATGATGGCGTTGACGCTGCGCTTGGATTTGACGCGCTCGTCCCAGGGTTCGAGGACGATCCAGGCGTTGGCGAGGTTGGTGCCGTTGCCGTCAAGGACGCTGAAGCCCGAGAGGGTGACGACGTTGGCGACGCCGTTGACGCCGGGCGTGCCTTTGTCATCGCCCCGCAGGAGGGTGTTGACCTGCGCGATCACGGCGTCGGAGCGTTCGAGCGATGCGCCATCGGGGAGCTGCGCGGCGACGACGACGAAGCCGAGGTCTTCAGCCGGGACAAAGCCGGTGGGGACGCGCGTGTAGAGATAGCTGGTGAAGACCATGACGCCGATGAGCAGGAGCACCATGACGGCCGCGACGCGGGTGGTGATGCTGATGATGGCGGTGTAGACGCGGGTGATCGCATCAAAGACGGTGTTGAAGAGCGCCGCGGCCCAGGCGAAGGGGCGGAAGAGGATGAACGCACGCTTGGGTTGCTGGTTGTGGTCCAGGACGTGAGCCTTGAGCAGCAGGGCGCAGAGGGCGGGGCTGAGCGTCAAGGCACAGACCGCCGAGAAGAACGTGCTCGCGGCGATCGTGAGGGCGAACTGGCGGAACATCTCGCCGGTGATGCCTGGGAGGGCCGCGGAGGGGATGAAGACCGCCATCAGCACGAGCGTGATGGCGATGACCGCGCCGGAGATCTCTTTCATGGCGCGAACGGTGGCGTCGAACGCGT
The DNA here is from genome assembly GCA_019747615.1 of Phycisphaerales bacterium. The sequence goes on along the minus strand of JAIEQQ010000139.1, from coordinate 3 downwards.
TGA
>JAIEQQ010000598.1 GCA_019747615.1 Phycisphaerales bacterium | reverse complement strand
ATGCGCCGGCGTCTTGGAGATTGCGCGGATGATGGCGGGATCTCCCGGCGAGCGGACGGTGCGGTTTGTGCTGTTCACCAATGAGGAGCCGCCGACATTCCAGACCAGCAACATGGGCTCGCTGGTGTACGCCAAGGACTTGCAGCAGCGCGGGATCAAGGTGCACGCGATGCTAAGCCTGGAGTCGATTGGGTATTGCCGCACGGAGGCGGGCTCGCAGAAGTACCCACTGGCCGGGCTCGGGCAGGTGTACCCGGACACCGGAGACTTCATCGCGTTCGTTGGTGATCTGGGCTCGCGATCGCTGGTGAGGCGGGCGATCGGCGCGTTTCGCGAGCACGCGAAGTTCCGGAGCGAGGGGGTTGCGTTGCCGGGTGATATCGCGGGAGTGGGCTGGTCTGATCACTGGGCGTTCTGGCAGACGGGTGTGGAGGCGATCATGGTGACGGGGACGGCGCCGTTTCGCAATCCGAACTATCACCAGGAGACGGACACGCCGGAGACGCTGGATTACGAGCGGATGAGCCGCGTGGTGGAGGGGCTGGCGGCGGTGGTGCGGGATCTGGCGAAGGAGTGATCGTTGCGAGGGTCGTGGCAGTGGAGGGATTGCGGGCGGCGCGGGGCTGTATCATCGTGCCATGCGACAGATCACGCTGATTACGACCGGCGGCACGATCGAGAAGACGTACGACGAGCAGACGGGGGCGCTTGGGAACAAGCGATCCATCGTGCGGCGGATGCTGCGCCGGCTGCGGCTGGAGGAGACGACGATCTCGGTGGTCGAGCTGATGAGCAAGGACTCACTGGACATGACCGACGAGGATCGGCGTCGGATCTGCGAGGTCGCCGGGGCGGTGCTGACGGGAAAGTACCTCGGCGGCGTGGTGATCCTGCACGGCACCGACACGCTGGCGGAGACCGGCGAAGCGATCTACGCGGCGATCCCGCACCCGGCGGTGCCGATCGTGCTGACGGGCGCGATGCGGCCGTTCGAGATGGTGCGCAGCGATGCGCTGCAGAACTTCACCGAGGCGGTGTTCGCGACGGAGGTGCTGGCGCCGGGGGTGTACTGCGTGGCGCACGGGCGGGCGCTGGCGTTTCCGGGTGTGGTGAAGGATCGGGAGCGGGGGACGTTTGTGAAAATTGCCAAATAGCCAAATGTCCAAATGTCCAAATGGTCAAATGGTCAAATGGTCAAAATTTGAATTCGGAGGAATGATTTTTCAACGAAGGGATGGAAGGAATGGAAGTGGAAGCCACAGGAGCGAGATGACACTGGCGTGACGCGGCTCTCTGTTCTCTGGTTTCGTTTGAAGTCTTTTGTTCCGGCTCCGATGCAGGCGTTCCGGTTGGATCGCTCGCCCTCCAACTCTGTCGACCGCTGCGTCCGCGTGTTCCGTCGTCGGCGCGACCGAGCAGCGTCCGCAGTGTTCTTCCATTTCTTCCATCACTTCGTTGAAAAGAGTGCCTTTCACGGTTCAGGGCGAGTCGGAGCGCCTGCCGGTTCGGCGGCGGTGGCTTCTTGGGTGGCGAAGCGGAGGGTCCAGGTTTCGCCGGGCTGGGGGACGCGCTGCGCGGGGAGGCCCTTGGCGGGGATGGTCACTCGTGAGTTTGCGCTTTGCGCTGCTTGTTCCGGCGTGGCGACGGTGAGGTGGATCTCGACGTC
>JAIEQQ010000670.1 GCA_019747615.1 Phycisphaerales bacterium | reverse complement strand
GCCGGACTCGATCGCGATGGGCTCGACGAAGGTGATGATCGGGAACAAGCCCGCGGCGCGGATGGGCGATTCGTGCGCCCACGGCGGCAAGATCGTCCTTGGGTGCTTCACGGTATTGATCGGCTGATCGCGTTCTCGGACGGCGGCGGGGCGCGTGGATAGAGATTCGGGCCGCGGGGGCGGCGGGCGTGGGGCTTTGGGTGTGAATCAGCCCACGTCGCGAGCCGACGAATCGTGCGATCGCTGGAAATCAGCGCGTCGGATGCCAATCATCCCACTCGCCTTCCGTGGCCGAAAGCCGCGGCTGGCGAGGTCTTTGGCCACTTTAGCTCAGCGGTAGAGCGATGCTTTCGTAAAGCATAGGTCCAGGGTTCAAATCCCTGAAGTGGCTTTGAAGCGGTGGTGTGCGGCGCGGTATGTGAATCCTGGTTGGTGTGTGTTCCGAACCGCCGACTGCGGTCGGTGCATGTCCCGGCGAGTCCGCGGGCGTGTGGCTGTCGCTCCGCGAGGACCACGCGGTCAGGGCGGTGTTGCGAGCCTGGGTGGGGTGCACGAGGGTCTTTGACGATGTGGCGGATCGCACTGGCAATGCTCCTGGGCGATCGTCCGAAGTACCTGGCGCTGGTGGTCGGGCTGTCGTTCGCGGTGCTGCTGATCTCGCAGCAGGGTGCGATTTTTCTTGGGCTGCTCGTTCGCGCCACCGGCCCGCTTCAGAACGTCGCGCAGCCGGACCTGTGGGTCACCGACCCATACGTGCGCTGGGTCAGCGAGACGCGAGCGTTGGCTGACTCGGATCTCTTCCGCGTGCGTTCGGTCAGCGGCGTGCAGTGGGCCGAGCCGTTCTTTAGTGCCCGCGTCAGTTGCGATCTGCCCGGCGGGGGGCAGCGCCTCGTGAGCCTCGTCGGCGTGGACCGCACCACGCTCGTCGGCCAGCCGCCGGAGATCACCGAAGGACGCCTGGAAGATCTGAAGATTGACGGCGCGGTGTTTGTCGAGGAATCGGCTCGCTCGAAGCTCGAGAACGTGAAGATCGGTGACGAGCTGAAGCTCAACGATCGGCGGGCGGTGGTGGTGGGGTATTGTCGCGCCAAGAGCGGGTTTGATTCGCCGGCGCTGCTGTACACGACGTACGAGCAGGCGGTGACGTTCGTGCCGCTGGGGCGCAACGCGATGACTTTCATCCTTGTGAAGGTGAAGCCCGGAGAGGACGTCGCCAGCGTGCAGAGGCGCATCGCGGAGCTGCCGGGGGTCGCGGCGTACACCACCGATGAGCTTCGCGCCAAGACGATGAACTTCATCCTTGTCGAGACTGGCATCGGCATCAACTTCGGGATCACCGTGCTGCTGGGGGTGATCATCGGGCTTGCGGTGTCCAGTGCGATCTTCTACCAGTTCACGATGGAGAACTCCAAGAACTACGCGGTGCTGAAGGCGATGGGTGCGAAACGTCCGGCGCTGATCGGCATGGTGCTTTTGCAGGCGGTGTGGGTGGGGTGTATCGGCTTCGGCTGCGGCGTGGGGTTGACGGGGATGTTTGCGATCTTGTCGCGCACGCCGGGGACGGAACTGGCGGTGCTCTTTCCGGCGCGGTTATTTGGCGCGAGCTTCGTGGGGATGATCGCGTGCATCTCGGTGGGGTCGTTGCTCTCGTTGCAACGCGTGCTCC
>JAIEQQ010000011.1 GCA_019747615.1 Phycisphaerales bacterium | reverse complement strand
GAGCGTGCGCGCCATGGCAAGGGCAGCGTCACGGCCCTGGACGCACACGTCGCGGCCAGAACGCTCGAGGCCGACGTCGCGTACATCGACCCGCCTTACAACCAGCACTCATACCTGGGCAACTACCACATCTGGGAATCGCTCGTGCGCTGGGACAAGCCGGCGCACTACGGCGTGGCGTGCAAGCGCGAGGATGTGCGCCAGCGACAGAGCGTCTTCAACTCGCGCCCGCAGTTTGCCGGCGCGATGCGCGAGCTGCTAGCCAGCGTGCGCGCCGACACGCTCATCGTGTCATTCAGCAACGAGGGGTATCTGTCGCGCGCGGAGATGGAAGCCATGCTCGGCTCGCTGTGGGACAACCAGGCGCGCGTCGCGACGCTGGATGTGGACTTCAAGCGGTATGTCGGCGCGCAGATCGGCATCTACAACCCCAAGGGGCAGAAGGTTGGCCGGGTGAGCCATCTGCGGAATGTGGAGACGGTGTATGTGGTGAGTCGCGCTGCAACGCAGAGCCGCTTGTAGGAACTGGGCGAAGACAAAGACCCACTCTCACCCGCGCAGCGGGGAAGATGGCGAGTCTGCGAGCCAGAGGGGGCACGAAGACCCACGGCTGTACTTGTGATGATGAGTATCTCGCAGTCCTGCCCCCTCCGCCGCGAGGCGCGGCACCTCCCCCAGTAGGCACCGGGGGAGGGTGGGGTGGGGTGCGGCGCGCGGCGCCGCGTTTACACCACCCGCGTCGGCACTGCCACCACGCCGAGGCCCTCGGGATGGTCCGAAGGCAGGTTCTGCTCGGCCAGATCCGCCAGACGGTTGATCGCGTCGGCGTCGTCCTCGATGTGGAACGGGACAAAGAGCGTGCTGCCGGAGCCGGTGACGTAGATCGGGATCTCGGTGGGTGCCAGCGCCAGTTCGATCACGCGCTTGAGGCGGGGTTCGACGGCGCACGCCGCGGGTGCGAGGTCGTTGAAGAGATCCAGCACGGGGATCGCTGGCAACGCCGCGTCGTCGTCCTGGTCGCGATCCGCCCCGTCGTCATCGGCCTCGGGCTCGCTGGCACGCCGAACAAGATCATGAACCCGCGCCTCGTCGAACTCTCGCGGTGGCAGCGCGTCAAACGCCCGATACACCGCTGGCGTCGGGCAACCGAACCCCGGCAACAGCAGCAGCATGTCCTCGGTCGGCGTGTCTACTCGGACGATCGTCTCGCCGAAGCCACTCACGATCGCGCTGCGAGGCGCATCGGTCACGTCGAGGCCGTCATCATCGGCGTCATCGGCGTCAACCTCGCGATCGTCATCGAGGAAGAACGCCACGTCAGACCCTAGCGGCCCCGCGAGCTTCCGCATCGCGTCGATCGAGATGTCCAGATCAAACGCTCGCCGCAGCGCCCGCAGCATCGCCGCGGCGTTTGACGAGCCCCCGCCAAGCCCACCGCCGACAGGGATGCGCTTGCTGAGCTTCATCTCGATCGGCAGCTCTCGGCCGACGTGCGCTTGCAGCAGCGCGTGCGCCCGCACCGCAAGGTCCCTTTCCAGTGGCCAGTCGATCGGGCTCACACGCGGCGCATCGGCGGCCCAGGTGATCTCGAACCGGCTCGCGGCTCGCGCACCTAAAGCCCGAATCTCCAGGTCGTCATGCAGCGCGATCGGCGCGAACCACGA
>JAIEQQ010000392.1 GCA_019747615.1 Phycisphaerales bacterium | reverse complement strand
GGCGGCGAGATCAACGTTGCTGATCGAGAGGTTGGCGGTCGTGGCGCCCGAGACGGTGCCGAGGCCGGCGACGACGCCGTCGGTCAGAGCGGTGTAGGGGCCCGCGGCGACCGGGGCGGTCTCCCACTGGAAGGCGGGCGTGCCGGTGACGACGGTGGCGACGGCGGAGAAGCTGGTCGTCAAGCCAGCGCAGGCTGTCACTGCGACGGGCTGAGTGGTGAACGATGCGCACGGGGGCGCGGCGATGTTGAGAAGGAAGCCGCCGCCAACGGGCGCAGTGCCGAAGGACGCAACCTGGATGAACACCGTCTGAGTCGCGCCGAGGGTGACGTTGAGCAGTGAGGAGTTGGCGGGCGTGACGCCGGAATCGTCATCGCACGCGATCTGAGCGCCGCCGCACGCGTCATAGACGGCCACGACGGTGTCAGACTGAGCAGAGCCCTCGGTGTCGATCCGGTATGAGCCGGCAGCACCAGAGGTGAAGGAGTACCAGATGCCCTTGCCACGAGAGGCCTGGCATGTCGGGACGGGGTCGCCGGTGCTGGTGCCGTTGGCGTTGTTGCCTGCAGTGGTGCCGACGAGCGCCGGCAGAGCGTTTGCGCAGGCGTCGTTGCTGGGGCAATCAAGCACGGTGAGGGCGACGTTCGAGGAGCTGTTGGAGCCGCAGTCGCCGGTGACGGTCACGCGGAAACGCGTCGTCGTGGCCAGCAGGTTCGTGTTGGTGATGGTGAGGTTGGCGGTCGTGGCGCCCGAAACGGTGCCGAGGCCGGCGACGACGCCGTCGGTCAGAGCGGTGTAGGGGCCAGCGGCGACCGGGGCGGTCTCCCACTGGAAGGCGGGCGTTCCACTAAAGACGGTCGCGACGGTGGAGAAGTTGGCGGTGGTGCCGGAGCAGACGGTGGCCGCGATCGGCTGGGTGGTGAAGCTGGCGCACGGGGGCGGGGCGATGTTGAGGAGGAAGTCGCCGCCAGCGGGTGCGGCGCCGAAGCTCGAGACCTGGATGAACACGGTCTGAGCAGCGCCCAGGTTGACGTTCAGGAGTGAGGCATTGGCAGGCGAGACGCCGGTGTTGTCATCGCAGGCGAGCTGAGTACCGCCGCACGCGCTGTAGACGGTCAGGACGGTGTCGAGCTGAGTCGAGCCCTCGGTGTCCATGCGGTACAAGCCGGGACCGCTCGAGGTGAAGGTGTACCAGACGCCCTTGCCACGAGTGGCCTGGCACGACGGGACGGGGTCGCCAGTGTTGGTGGCGCTGGCGTTGTTGCCGGCGGTGGTGCCGATGACGGCGGAGAAAGCGCCCGCGCAGAGGTCATTGGCCGGGGGCGGCAGGACGATCGTCAGCGGGATCGAGCAGGTAGCGGTCTCGAGGCCGGGCGCGGGGTTTGTGGCGGTGATGACGACGGGCGTCGCACCCGTGGGCTGCGCGCCGGGGACGTTGAGGACGATCGAGTAGTTGCCGCCACCATTGTTGGTGAGGGCCTCGGTGCTGCTGAGTCCGAACGCCGAGAGATCGGCGGTGACGGAGCCGGGGGCGCCGGGGAATGAGACGGTGGTGCTGAGTGTGACGGACGCGCCCTGCGGCGCAGTGGTGCTCGGCGCCGCGGCGCACGCCGTGACGATCGGGAAGGCGGTCGGGGAGACGGTGAACTGGAAGAACTGGAT
>JAIEQQ010000095.1 GCA_019747615.1 Phycisphaerales bacterium | reverse complement strand
CCCGATCGCGTCGCCGGGTTCTTGCGGCTCTTGCAGCAATCGCGAACGATCGCCGAGCCGAGCGCCGCGCAGCTCGAGCAATCCACCAACCCCGGCGACGGCTGGCACACGATCGAGCTGATCCCCGCAGAGGCCGCGATGACTGCCGGCGCAGCGAGCGCCAGAGTGCCGGTGAAGATCAAACTCAGCACGCGCGTGCTCGGCGGGCAGGTCTTGGCGACGGTCTCAACACCGGGCGCGGATGCAAAGACCCCCGAAGTCGTGCGCTGGGCGGTGGTCTCCGATGAGCTGATGCGCGTCGTGAGCGCCGGGGCGATGCCCTGGCGACAGAGCGCGATCCTGCCGGCGCTGCTGCGAGACTGCGTCGGCGTGCGGATCAGCGCCGGGCTGGCCGGCGGCGCCGCTGAGATCCGCCTGAGCAAACTCAGCAACATCTGGCGGGTCACCTCGCCGGTCTCGGGCACCGCCGACGGCGCGAGCGTTGATCGCGTGCTGGCGACGCTGCAAGGGTTGACGATCGTGGACTTTCTGGACTCGCGAGGCGCGATGACGGGCGATGTTTCGGCCGCGGCCTCGTGGCTTGTTGCGCCGACGGCGCGTGTGGTGATCGAGCGGGCTACTCGCGATGCGACGGGTCAGAGCACGACGCCCCGGGTGACTGAGTTGCTGCTGGGGCCGATCGCCGATGCCAGCGGAGGGAGCGTGCTCGCGACGATCGACGCCGGCAAGACGATCGTCGCGGTGGATGCCAAAGCGATCGCGGCGCTCGGCACCGACGGCGCGCTGTACCTCTCGCGCCGGTCCAGCGATGTCTCTGTGCCCGATGTCGGGCGTGTGGTCTTCGTCGATGAGCGGAGCGCCGCAGGAGCGGTGACGCAGACGTTCACACGCTCGGTGGACGGCTGGTCCAGCGCCAGCTCGACGAGCGTCGCCGCGCCGGTGCTGCTTGATCGCGAGCGAGGCGACGAGGTCACCGCCTTGATCGATGCGATCTGCAAGACCGAGGCCCTGGGCGTGTCGCGAGCCAATCCGGAAAGCGCCAGCGTGCTGGGCAGGCTCACGCTGGCAACACCGTCGGGCGAGCCGCTCGATGAGTTTCGTCTGCTCAAGGACCCCTCGGGCCGCCTCATCGTGCACGCCGGTCCAACGCCGGCACGCACCGAAGTCTGGCGGGTGTATAAGGACCTTCCGGCGCTCGTGGCGCGATGGGGGCGATGAGCACGTCGCGATCACGAAGTCAGGAACAGGCGGATCGACACCGCGATCGTGACGATCACCAGCACGAGGCGCACGAACTTCGCGCCGCCCTTGATGACCAGGCGGGCCCCGACCTGCGCACCGGCGAACTGGCCCAGCGCCATCACCAAGCCCGGCACCCAGAGCACGCTCCCGGCGGCGACGAACGCGATGAGCGAGGCGAGATTGCTGGCGAAGTTCATGACCTTGCTGTGCGCAGTGGCCGCGGGGAGGGTCATGCCGAGGGTTGAGACGCAGGCCAGGGCGAAGAACGTGCCGGTGCCGGGTCCGAAGAAGCCGTCGTACGCGCCGATGAGCAGCGCCAGCGAGCACGCAAAGAGCGGGATCGAGAGTCGCTGGCGGCTCTCGAAGCGGCACTGGTCAAACATGAAGCACTTGTGTTGCATGTTCCCGACCTGCAGCCG
>JAIEQQ010000148.1 GCA_019747615.1 Phycisphaerales bacterium | reverse complement strand
AGCGGCGGTGCCTTCCCGACCGACCTGACTGACTTCAACGGGCGGCTCTACTTCGCCGCCGTCGGCGCCACCGGTGGCAACGAGCTCTATCGCGTGACGCTCGACAGCAACGGCGTGCCCAACGGCGCCGAACTCGTCGCCGACATCAACCCCAGCGGCAGCTCCACGCCTCGCAACTTCCGCGTCGTCGGCACCAAGCTCTTCTTCGGCGCCGACAACGGCTCCAACGGCGAGGAACTCTGGGTTCTCGACGGCAGCGTGACCACCCAGCGTTGCAACCCCGCCGACATCGCCTATGACGACGGCGCGCCCCTCCCGCCCATCGGCCTCGTCGGCGGCACCAACAACGGCGTCACCGAAGGCGATTACAACCTCTTCTTCGCCAACTTCTTCGACGCGCTGCCGGTCTGCGACATCGCCAACGACGACGGCTCGCCGCTGCCCCCCTTCGGCACGCTGACCACGAACAACGGCGTCACCGAGGCCGACTACAACCTCTTCTTTGCGATCTTCTTTGACGGCTGCGCGTTCTGAAAGGCCGAGTGCTGAGCGATGAGTGCTGAGTGCTGAGCCCCCGTGGGGCAGGCGTCCTCGCCTGCCTCCCGCAGACAACCGGCATCGGTGAGACCACAACCAACAACCCCGGCGCACACCCGCCGGGGTTTTTGCTTGAACCTGAAGGCTGACGGCTGGAGGCTGAAGACTGCCCGCTGACATACCTTTCCCCCCTATGTCACACGACCCCTCGACCCCTGCCGCAAACGTCCCCGCGCCCAAGAGCATGGACGCGATCATGTCCCTCTGCAAACGCCGCGGGTTTGTGTACCAGACCTCCGAGATCTACGGCGGCATCAACGGCTTCTGGGACTACGGCCCGCTCGGCACGCTCCTGAAGCGCAACCTTCGCGAGGCCTGGATCCAAGACGTCGTCATGAACCCCTGCTGGGGCAAGGTCGGCCCCGATGGCGAACCGGTCAGCATGGTCATGGTCGATACGCGCATCATCCAGCATCCGAAGGTGTGGAAGGCCTCGGGCCACGTTGATGGCTTCAACGACCCGATGGTCGATTGCCGCGAGACGCGCGGGCGCTATCGGTATGACCATGTGCAGGTCTTTGTTCCGGTCAGCGGCGATGCCGGCGACAAGCCGGTGTTCGCGTACGTGGGTGATCAGCCCAGTGAGAAGGCCCAGCGCAAGAAAGCCGAGAAGCTGTTCGGCGAGGTGAAGAGCGTCACGTTGAGCTCGCTGCCGCAGCCGTGGGATCGCGTCATTGCGCCGGAGGCAGAGAAGCCGGGCACGCTCACTGAGCCGCGGATGTTCAACCTGATGTTTGATACGGTGCCCGGCGCGATCCGCGACGAAGCGAACAAGGCGTATCTGCGCCCCGAGACCGCCCAAGGCATCTTTGTCCAGGCCAAGAACGTCTGGGACACCAACCGCGTGCGCGTGCCGTTCGGCATTGCGCAGACCGGGCCGAGCTTTCGCAACGAGGTGACGCCCCGCAACTTCACGTTCCGCTCGCGCGAGTTTGAGCAGATGGAGATCGAGTTCTTCGTCGTGCCGCCGGAGCATCTGGAGGGCGACGAGAAGACCAAGTCCGACCCGATCGCGTGGTACAAGTTCTTCCGCGATTGGCGCATGGCCTGGTGGCAGTCGAT
>JAIEQQ010000694.1 GCA_019747615.1 Phycisphaerales bacterium | reverse complement strand
GAGATGATGCGATGTTCATGGCTCGCTCGCTTCCGGTGACATCGGCGCGGCCTTCAGCTCCATGTTGGACAGATGAAGGACCAGACAGTACTTGTCGCCCTGCGTGCGCCCCTCAAGAAAGCCGCGATAGGGCTGGCCGCCGCGAGACAGGATGATGGGCATGTTGCCCTTTGGGCCGGCGCCCACGAGCATGAAACTCTGGGCTTCTTCGAGCTGCTTGGCCATGGCGAACAGGAAGTCGTACGTGAGGCCGTTCACGTGCGCGATCTGGCGTTTGCCCGAGAAAACGAAGCGGTTGTACGCCTCAGACTTCTTCATCAGCTTGCCGCTCCACTTGATCGGCGTCTCGTCGGCGATGTTGGACGCCAGGACCTTGCGAGGCCGGCGCTCCCGCTCGCTGCCATCGGGATTTCGCACAACCTCGATCTGCTGCACCCGGTTGACGACCTTCCCATCCTGGTCGGTGTACACGCGGCTGGTGTCCCGCAGGACAGAGCCGTACATCTCAAGATCAAGCTCCGGATCGCCATCGATGAGCGTCTGGGCCACCTTGTCCATACCGCCGGCCTTCGCGGCCAGCGCGGGCGCGTCGCGCGAAATGTCGCCCTTGATGATCCGCGCGGACTGCGCCTGTCGCCCCTCGGCGTCAAGCCACCGCACCCGCAGGGCCTTGTGAGCCGCCTGCGCGCTCACGACCGCGTTGCGTCCCTTCTCATTCGCAATGTTGATCGATCCCACGTCGGGCTCCTCATTCTCTCGTTGCGTGCGCTACATCATGCTGAAGTCGATCTCGCCGTCATCCTCGCTCTCGTCCTCGGTAAGCGCGACGGACTCCTCAAGGCCCACAAACGGCATCTGGGTCGGCGTTCCAACCGTCAGGAAGGCCGTCCCATCAGCCGCCATCAGCAGGAACCCGACATCGGCTTCAAGCCCGCCGCGAAACGAGTACGGAAAGCGGTAAATGGTGCCAGCTTTCAGGTCCTTCAAGAGAGCGGAGAGATCGGCATCGCTCCCGATCTGATACACCGACCGGATGTTATGAGAGAGAAACTCGTCGATCGTCGCGGTGTCGGCCAGCGGCAGCGGCGCCGCGTAGCTCGATGCGACCGGCTTGACGACCTTGCCCTCGTGATCGGTGGGGATCAACTGCGACTTCTCGATCCAGCTCCCCTCGGGCGTGAGCATGGCCTGGGCGGTGCCCGCGGTGCCAATGAGGGTTTTGCCGTCGTCCGCAAGCGTGACGAGCGTACACGGTCGCCCCTTGGCATCGAGGGCCTCGACCTCAATGCGCCCGTACAAATCCGAACGCTCGACCCGCGACAGATCGAGCGGGATCTCAACCCCACCAAGGAGAACGACCAGCGGCTTTCCCATGAGGGAATGTTATGCGATTACTCTGCGACATTCGCACGGTGCCGTCTCGAATGACGCCACGTGGGCGCCCCTGACGGAACACCAGTAGAAATTTTCTTGGAGGGCATTAGGGTCTGGGAGCCCGGCACGCGCAGTTTGCTGGCCTCGGAAGTGGCTGGAAGCGCACAGTGACCCTTCTGACCCGTACACTCCCCGCTCATGCACCCAACTGCCATTGGCCCATTCAAGATTGAACGCGAACTCGGCCGCGGCGGCATGGGTGTGGTGTACCTTGCCACC
>JAIEQQ010000043.1 GCA_019747615.1 Phycisphaerales bacterium | reverse complement strand
TACGACCCGCGCTTCCGCTTCAGCACCTGGCTCTTCACGATCGCCAAGCGGCTCTACGTCAATCAGGCCCAGCGCCTGTGCCCGTCGTTCGATTCGGACGTCGTCGCGTCAGCCGGCTCCGGTTGGCTCAGCAGCGGCGCCAGCGACATGGGCGAGAGCGAGCAGAACTCCGACGCGCGCGAAGCGCTCAAGCTCGCGATGGAATCCGTCAGCGAAGATCAGCGCGACGCGGTGGTCTTGTTCTACCAGCTTGAGTGGACCGTCGAGCAGATCGCCGAATACATGGACTGTGCACCGGGCACCGTCAAGAGTCACCTGCACCGCGCCCGCCAGCGCATGCGGGCGGCGCTTGAGAAGAACCCGCGCGTCGCACGCCGGTTTGTGGAGGCTCTAGCCTCGTGATCGATCGCACGAATCATTCCGGCTTGCCCGAGTTCTCCGATGACGCCCCCGATGCGCCGCGGCCGCTGACCTTCCGCACGCCCGAACAGGCGCGCGCGATCCGCGCCGCATCCGAAGTCAACGGCGCGATCGAAGCCCTCCGCCGCGCCAAGGACACCACCAGCGCGATGCCCGACCTGACCAGCGCGATCCTCTCGCGCGTCGAGCAATCTCGCCCGTTCATCGATGCCCCCGCCCGCCGCCGCCATCGCATTGTCAAGGCGGCGTGCGTCGGCCTCACCCTCGGCGGCGTCGGCTGCATCGGCTACATCGTCGTCGTTCGGCCCTGGCACGTGCCAACACCCGGCGCCATCGGCTCGGTCGTTCGCGGCGCCTCAGAAGACGCGCAGTCCGGCTTCGCCAGCGTCCGCCGCTTGTCGTCGGCGTGGGCGTCCAGCGGCGTCGATCCGCTCGCGGGCCCGCTGCCATCGCTGGATGTGCCCGCAGTAACCCCCGTCACGCGAACATCACCGATGGTCAGCGCGCTGACGCGCCAAGTGATCGGCCCGCGCGACGCAGACCCGACGCAGGGCGTGAGACTGAGCAACGTGCTCCCACTGTCGAGCTTCTTCGGGCGCGAGACGACCGGCTCGAACCCGAGCGTTTCGCTCTCGTCGGCGACGATGCTGAGCGACTCCTCGCTGCAACGATCGCTCGGGCTCCAGGCCCAGAGCTTCAGCGCCCGCGTCCGCGAGGCGATCAAACCGCTCTCGCCGTCCAGCGGCCCCGGCCCGCTTGCAGAGGACGCGGCGGACGCGTTCTTCACGCCGCGCTGATGGGCGGCTGCGACGCGGCTGTCAGTTTTCAGTGATCGGTTTTCAGCAGACCAAGACCAGTGGCCGGTGATGGTCGCTGCGTCTGCGGACTGCGACGAGCACCTCTGCGGGCGGCCCGTGCCGTCGCAGAGCCTCAGGCACGGCGTCCTTCCTCGCGATGAGCAACTGGGATCGGTCTGTAAGGCGCCTGGGCGACGCTGCCTCTGGCGTGCGCCGGGGGTCTGCGGCGGGCAGGCGGGACGCCCGCCCCACGGGGGCTCCGTGCACTGATGCCCAGTGCCCAGTCCCCAGTGCCCAGCCCTCGGCCGCTCGCCCCTATGCGAGCCCTTTACACAACCATGACGAAACCTTGACATTTGGCCGCTCGGCTTCGCGATCGCACGTCGGTACCGTTTCGACCGTGCGCCGAAGTGCGCGCGGCCGAGGCGTCGAC
>JAIEQQ010000698.1 GCA_019747615.1 Phycisphaerales bacterium | reverse complement strand
CCCGAGATCGCCGACGAGTTCCGGCTCACGTTCGCCGCGATGATGGCGCTGCTGGAAACGCCGCACGCCAAAGCCGAGATCGAAGCCATCGGCAAACTCAGCGTGCTGCGTGACCAACTCCGCGCGCCGATCCGCCGCGAGACCGCGCTGCACCGCTTGACTCACATCGTCGCCTACGGCCTCAACGAGCCCGAAGCCCGCCGCGCCGCGACCACGCTCATCAAAGCACAATCCCCGCCGCCGCAACGCAAGCCCAAGACACAAGACACGCCAGAAGCAAAGCCCGCGCCCGAGGCGCAAGTCACGCCCGAGGCGCACCACAGGCCGCCACGCCCCGAGCCTTTGGGTACCCCCTCTCTTCGAGAGGGGTCAATCACCACCGCCCCCGCAAGGCCAGCATCAAACAAACCACCCGAGCCCGGTCCAATGTGCGATGTAGCCATGTGCGATGGAGCCATGTCCAACATGGCAATGCCCGATCCGCCCCACCCCGCCCCAGCCAGGCGAGCCAGCTAGCACCACACGCGATCGGTCGCGTTCGAAAACTCGATACACCCGAGTCTTCACAATTATCCTCGGCTTTTGCAGGATTTATTGCAATGAACAGCGGCGGATATGGCATTTGATGCGGTCGTGTTGTGGCACGCGTCGTGCCGCCAGGTCCGCTCGTGGGAAGGGCGTTTGACCTTGGGAGATCGATATGTTCGTCAAGTGCTTCACTCTCGTGGCCGCGCTCGCGGCCTTCACTGGCTCATGCGCGTCGGTCGCATCGGCCTCCGTCAGCATCGCCTGGTCCACCGTCGGCAACGCCGGCAACGCGGGCGACCCGGGCAACTTTGGCGGGGGCGCAGTCGCGTACGCCTACCGCATCGGCACCTTTGAGGTCACCAACGCGCAGTACGCCGAGTTCCTCAACTCCGTCGCTGCGAGCGATCCCACGGCGCTCTTCAACGCCAACATGGGCACAGACCCTCGCGGCGGCATCGCCCGCTCGGGCACCGAGGGTTCCTTCACCTACGCCGTGAGGCCCAACATGGGCAACAAGCCCGTGAACTTCGTGAGCTTTTTCGATGCGGCCCGCATGGCCAACTGGCTCACCAACGGCCAGGGCTCCGGCAGCACCGAGAGCGGCGTCTACACCTTGAACGGAAACACCCTCACCGCCATCACACGCGACCTCTCGAATCCGAACCAGGTCTTCCTTCCCACGGAGAATGAGTGGAAGAAGGCCGCTTTGCACCGGCCCGCCAGTCAGGGCGGCGACACTGACAACTTCTGGCGTTTTGCCACGCAGAGCAACGATGTGCCGGTCTCCGCGACCGCGACCGCGACAGGTGATATCGCCAACCCCGGCCCGAATGTAGTCAACTACCGCAGCACGACTGACTGGAACGGGCAGGACGGCAATGTGACCACCGTCGGGTCGGCTGGCAACGCCAGCTTCTACGGCGCGTTCGACATGGCCGGCAACGCGCAGGAGTGGCTCGAGTCCACCGACTCCGGCGGTCGACGTGGCATTACTGGCGGATCGTTCTTTTCAGTCCCCACCTTTGGTATTCGTCCGGCCGACACATTCTTCGGCCCCTCGACGGCTGAGGATGCCGCCACAGGGTTCCGCTTCGCGAGCCCGATCCCCGCACCCGG
>JAIEQQ010000132.1 GCA_019747615.1 Phycisphaerales bacterium | reverse complement strand
GGCTCGTGCGGCGGCTCCACCGCGGCTGGCTTGACCTCCGCGGCGGGCAGCCCAGGTGGCGATGGCGGCGCCGGACCCTCCGAATGCTCGGCTGGCAACCCGCTCCGCGACGGCGGTTCCGGGCCTGGGGATGGCCTGGGCGGCTCGGCGATCGGAGCTT
The DNA here is from genome assembly GCA_019747615.1 of Phycisphaerales bacterium. The sequence goes on along the minus strand of JAIEQQ010000132.1, from coordinate 1,482 downwards.
TGATCTGATCCAGGTCGTTAGCGACCTTGCCGGCCTGCGAACCGATGTCGCCGCCGACTTCTCCGGCACGCCCAAGCAGGCCGGCACCGTCGCGGGTGGTCGCGCCGAGCCTGGACTCCAACCCCACTCCGGCTTCCCCCGCGCGCGCCGTTGTCTCGGCAGCAGCCACCGCCGGCTTGGCTTCGCCGACACCTGGGATGAAGAACTGCGCGACATCAGCGACGTTGCGACCCAGGCCCCGCAACGGGTGATCGGAATTCCAGTCGTCGTAGTCGATCAGTTCCTTGCCGCGATCCAGCACACCCTGCGGCTTCTTAGCCAGTTGGTAGGCGAGAACTGGCGGCACCGCCATGCCCAGCGTGTCCGCCATGCCTTTCCAGCTTTCCCGCGCGCCACTGCGGTCGTAGATGAAGCGACTCGGGTCCAGCGCCTCGATGCCTCGCACTGCGCCGGCGACGCTGTGAATCACGCCGTTCTCGATATCGATGTAGCCGTTGACGACCGGGGCTACCACGGGGAACTCTTTGCTGACCCAACGCTCCAGATCGTCGGTGATCGCATCCACACCGTTTATGACCTGCTGAAAGGCCCACTGAGCGGCGTCAGCTTCATCTTTCATGTGGCTCAGCACGACTTTGATGTCGTTGGCTACCGCCTTGATGGTTGCCAGTGGGTCGCCGTCTTTGAAAAGGGAGACAGCCAGACCAACCAAGCCCCCGCTCATCGGGTTTAGCCGGTTGAGTAGGTCCCGAATCGCATTCTGGGTGGCCTCCCCTCGACCTTGTCGGCAAACGACGTCAGCGAGTCCGCGACCTTGCGACACTGGTCGGCAACCGCGCCTACTCTGCGACCGAGATCGTCAATGGCCGAGGACATGAGGTCGGCCTCGGGCAGCTGCTGGCCGGCGAAGAAAGCCTTCCTGCCTTCGACATCTGCAGAGGTGTGGCTCAACGCGTCGGCATAGGTGGTCCACGCCCGCGCCGCCGCACGCAAGGAAGCCGGATCGCCGTCTGGCCAGAAGTCCCCGACGAAGCCCTCCACGATCGCCCACAGCACCGGGGCCGCGATGCCCGGACCGAACGGACTCGGCATCGCGGGTACCCGCTCCGGGGCGGGGCATGGGGGAACCGGCAGGGACGGCTGTCCCCCACCGGGCACGGACATCGCATTGCCCAGCGCATAGTTGTACGCCGACATCTTGATCCCGTAGCCCACCCGCCGACACGCGCCGATCGCCGCAGCGCCCGCCGCGATCACCTTCGTACCGGAGGTGATGTACTGCGTGCCGAACTTCACCCCGGCACCGTCGTGACCCGAATCCACCCCGGAAATGCCGCCCACCAAAGCCGACAGCGCCGCGGATTCAACGTTTAATCGTGAGGATCAAGAGCAGGTACCGGAAATGCCGCCCACCAAAGCCGACAGCGCCGCGGCCAGCGCGTCCCCGTCCCCGGACAGCTCGTCACCCGCAGCGGACAACTC
>JAIEQQ010000646.1 GCA_019747615.1 Phycisphaerales bacterium | reverse complement strand
CCAAACGCGGACACCTCGGCGTCGGCCTCGCGCTCGTGCGCGAGCTCGTCGAACAGCGCGGCGGCTGGATGGACCTGCACCATCGCGACAACGCGCCCGGCGCCTGCCTCAGCGTGTGGCTCCCAAGCGACACGCCACGCCTGCCCGCGTTGCCGCCCGGCAACACAGGCGCGTGACGCACGCCGGCACACGCCGGCATCGATCACCCTGACCGACCACCGACGTCACGACCGCCGCCTGCCGGCAGCAAATCGACCGACTCAGCAACGAACGCCGCGACGACCTCACGACCATCGAGAATCCCCATGAGCGCACTCAAACTCAACCCCGGCGAAGGCGGCGTGCATCGCGTGCTCGTCGTTGACGACGACCCGATCGTCGCCGAATCACTCGCAGAGTTCCTGCGCAACGAACGCTGCGACGTCACCACCGCCCTCGATGGCGAAGAAGCCCTGCTCGCCATCGCCGCCGCCGAGAAAGGCGAGACGCCCAGCAGCCCCGCCCGCCCGTTCGAGGTCATCATCAGCGACGTCGCCATGCCCAAGATCGACGGCATGGAACTGCTCAAACGCGTCGTGAGCGACCACCCCGGCACCGCCATGCTCATGCTCACCGGCTACGGCACCATCGAGAACGCGGTCCGCGCCGTGCGCATGGGCGCCACCGACTTCCTCACCAAGCCTGTTGTCGATAGCGAACTCCGCATCGCCCTCGAACGCGCGCTGCGACAAGCCGCGCTTCAAGCCGAGAACCGCGAGCTGCGCCAGCAACTTGACGTGCGCTTCGGTTTGGACTCGATCATCGGCGCCGACCCGCGGATGCTCAAGACCTACGACCTCATCGAGGCCGTGGCGCCGACGAAGACCACCGTGCTGATGACCGGCGAGAGCGGCACCGGCAAGAGCCTGATCGCGCACGCGATCCACCATCGCTCGCCGCGCCGAAGCAAAGCCTTCGTCGAGCTCGCCTGCGGCAGCATCCCCGAGACGCTGCTGGAGAGCGAGCTCTTCGGGCATGTCAAAGGCAGTTTCACCGGCGCGCACGCGGACAAAGCCGGCAAGTTCCTCGCCGCCAGCGGCGGGACCATCTTCCTCGACGAGATCAACAGCGCCAGCCCCGGCATGCAACTCAAGCTCCTGCGCGTCTTGCAGGAGCGGAAGTTTGAGCCCGTGGGCAGCAACGAAACGGTGGAGGTTGATTGCCGCGTGATCCTCGCGAGCAACCAAGCGCTCGAAGACCTCGTCGCGTCCGGCCGCTTCCGCCAAGACCTCTACTACCGCATCAACGTCGTCAAGATCGAGCTGCCGCCGCTGCGCGAGCGCGTCAGCGATATCACGATGCTGGTCGAGCACTTCCTCAAGCAACATTCGGCCTCCATCGGGCGCGTAGTCACCGGCGTTGACGCGCAAGCGATGGACGCGCTCCGCCGCTACCCGTTCCCCGGCAACGTTCGCGAGCTGGGCAACATCATCGAGCGGGCCGTGGTCCTCAGCCGCCGCCCAACGATCACGATCGATGACCTGCCGCCGCACGTCATCACCGGCTCACCGGTCACCGCCGCGCCGATGTGGAGCCCGGGCGTCATGGCCTCACCGTCGCAGCAACTCCCCGGCGCAAGCTCGCTCGGCGAGATGAGCACA
>JAIEQQ010000376.1 GCA_019747615.1 Phycisphaerales bacterium | reverse complement strand
CGGCAGCCCGGTGTTGTGTGAAGTTCGCGTGTGCGGGCCCAGGCAGCGCGGCCTGAGAAAGCCCGAAAACAGAGCATCAGGAAGGCTCTGTCTGGTGCGAGTCTGTTGGCCCCGCGATCGGATGACCGCGGAGACGAACTGTTCACGGGAGCGGGCGTAGTGAAGCGGCTCGAAGAAGGTGAATCGACGTAAAGAGATGGTGCGATTGCTGATTCGGATGGAGATGACAACGACGTGACGACGATCTCGGCCAACCTGTCGCAGGAGAACTCGCAGACGGCACCGGACGGTGCGGCGGGCGCGTCGCGCCTGGGCGGGATCATCTCGCCGACGGGGATTGTCATCGCGGTCCCGCTGATCGCGGCGTTCGTGTACCTGTTCGCCCGGTTCTTCGAGGCGCAGAACGCGTTCAGTTGGGAGCGGTCGGGGGACTGGTCGCACGCGTACATGGTGCCGGTGATCTCGGGGTACTTGCTGTGGCAGAAGCGTGACGAGCTGCGGGTCGCGCCGGTGAAGGTGTTCTGGCCGGGCATGTTGCTGGTGATGATGAGCATCGCGAGCTATGTGTTCTTTCTGGCCGGTGCGCCGAATCACATGGGCGCCGGTTGGTCGGCGGTGTTGTGCGTCTTCGGGCTGGTGCTGTGGCTGTGCGGTCCGTCGGTGGCGACGATCGCGTTTCTGCCGGTGATGTACCTGGCGATGGGCGTGACGATCAGCGATCGCGTGATGAACGCGATTACCTGGCCCTTGCAGATCATCGCGGCTCAGGGCGCGTATGTGCTGCTGACGATCCTGGGGATCGATGTCTCGATCGCGGGCAATCAACTGACGGTCACCGACTCGGCGGGCACGCCGATCCCGCTGAACGTCGCCGAGGCGTGCTCGGGCATGCGGATGGTGATCGCGTTCGTGGCGCTGGGGCTGGCGGTTGCGCTAGTGGCGGTGAAGCCCTGGTGGCAGCGTGTGCTGCTGCTGGTCTTGGGCGTGCCGGTGGCGCTGCTGATGAACATCATCCGCGTCGCGGTCCTGGGCATCGCGTCGCTGAAAGATCCGAACCTCGCCGGCGGCGGGGCGCACATGTTCATCGGCACGCTGCTGCTGATCCCCGGCTTCCTGCTCTATCTGGGGATCGTGTGGGCGCTCAAGCGCGCGGTGGTCGAGCCGGTGGCCGCCAAGCCGAAGAAGGCCAAGGCGCAGCCGGCGACGGCGACCCGTGCGCGTGAAGGTGCCCCGATTCGGATCAAGTGGCGGAGCGTCATGTCGCCGCAGGTCATCTCCGCCGTTGCGTTGCTGCTGGTCTCGGCGGTCACGATCACCACGGCGGTCAGCGCGCTGAAGCTGTACCTCAAGAAGCTGCCGATCAACCCGCCGGACGGGCGCGTGGTGAGCGCGGTGCCGAAGGAGACGGCGAACTGGGTCGCGCGCGGCAAGGACGTGCAGATGTCCCAGGAGATCGTCGAGGAACTGGGGACACAGAACTACCTGTCGCGCTGGTACACGCAGAAGACCGCGGCTGAGGGCGAGAAGCCTCGGACGGTGGAGTTGCACCTGGCGTATTACACGGGGATGATCGACACGGTGCCGCACGTGCCGGATCGCTGCATGGTGGGCGCGGGGTGGAGTCTGGACAGCACGCC
>JAIEQQ010000407.1 GCA_019747615.1 Phycisphaerales bacterium | reverse complement strand
GTGGGTCCACAACGACATGCCCGCGACGCAGGCAACGGGATCGGGATCGGCTTCTGGTTCGGGCTCCGGTTCTGGCTCGGGATCAGGCTCCTCGAGTGGTAGCGGGTCCGGCTCCGGCAGCGGCAAGTCCAGCGGCTCGTCTATGTCGAGCTCCGGAAGCTCGTCGGGGTCTGGCAGCTCATCTGGTTCATCGAGCGGCAGTGGAAGCGAAAGCGGCTCCGGCCCGCCCGGTTCCGGCTCGGGGTCCGGCAGCGCCCAGCAGTCGGTGGCGCTCGGTGAGGGTGCGTCGTCGTTCATCGAGGGCGGCATGGAGGGCGTGCCTCCCGCGAAGTGGCAGCAGAGTGGATTGAGCAGTGGCATCGAAGAGGAGGTGAAGTCGTGATCCCGAAGGTCATCTACACGGCCGATTTGTCCGAGTCTCCCGACCGTCAGCGGCTCACCGCCTGGAAGCACGCGTGGCAGACGCTGCACCCCGAGTGGGACGTCGTCACATTCACGCTGGAGAACAGGCCGCCGATCCTGAACCACGATCAGTGGCAGCAGACGCTCGACCTCAGCGAGCCTGCGGCCTCGGCGGCACGGCTCAACCTCCTGCGCTACGAACTGCTCGCCCGTGAAGGCGGGGTGTTCGTCGATCCCGATCGCCTGCCGCTGCGTCCGCTGGATGAACTCGTCGCCGGGGTCGGCGCATTCTGTTCCACGATCGCCAGCCACGGCGCGAGCCGCCCGCACATGCTCTCGCCGTCGGTGCTCGGCGCAACGCGGAACCACCCGATGCTCTGGCACGCGATCCGCGACCTGCCGCACTCGGTGCTGGTCTATCGCGGCGTGTGGGACCAGAGCGGTCCGGGGTTCCTCACGCGCGTGGTCCGCGACCACGGACACTTCCGCGATGTGGTGCCGTTCCACTGGGCGCTCTTCGAGCAGGGCGAAGAAGCCGCCAAGGCCCACGGCGGTGCGTTCGGGTTCGTGACCGGCAAGACGGCGGAGGTCGCGGCTTGAGCACCACCGCAACCCTGATCCCGCGGGTCCTGCACCAGATCTGGCTGGGCAAGGGTGAGATGCCCCTGCACCAGCGGCGCTGGCGTTGCCGCTTCGCCGAGATAAACCCGCACTGGGAAATGCGGCTGTGGACCGACGACAACCTGCCGCCGATCCTCAACCGCAACGCATGGAACGCATGCGGCAACGTCGGTGGAACGCCCGGCTGCGTGATGCGCTCGGACATCCTGCGCCTCGAACTCCTGGGCCGCTTTGGCGGCGTCTACCTCGACACCGACGTGAAGCCGATCCGTCCACTCGACGAGATGTGTCCGCCCGAAGTTCGCGCCTGGGCCGCGTGCGAGCAACTCGACATCGTGACCAACGCCGCGATGGGCTTCCCGCCCAATCACCCGGCGATGTGGCATGCGGTGGCGATGGTCGAGGAGTCGTTCTTCGAGCGCCGGTACGTCGGCGATCAGGCGGGGCCGGGACTGATCGCCAGGGTCGTCACTCAGTACGACAACGTGGCGCTGTATCCGCCGGCGTACTTCCACCCGACCGTTGGGGAGTCGAAGTCGAATCCCGACCCGAAACAGTTCCTCTTGGGCGCACATCTCTTTGCGGGAACGTGGATCGAGGCGAACCGGGAGCGG
>JAIEQQ010000303.1 GCA_019747615.1 Phycisphaerales bacterium | reverse complement strand
GCTACACCTACAACCTCGACGGCTATCCGATCGTGGAAGAGCCGTACTACGAGCGCAACAGCAAGACCTGGTACTTCCCGGTCACGCGCTCCGAGGCGCCGGTGATCACCGCGAACACCGCCGGCTACTTCATCCAGAACGCCGTCGCGTAACAGGGAGCCCACCATGCCGAAGTACATCGTGACGAACGGCCCGGTCGAGCACGACGCCAAGCGACTGGACGACGAGGACGAGATCGATATGACCAAGGCCGCGGCCGCGGTCATGTTGGCTCAGGGCGTGATCCGTCCGGCGGGCACGCCGAAGCCCGGCTCGGAGCCGCCGCCGGCGGAAGACCCGCCGCCGCCGCCGCCCGCCAACTGATCGGAGACCGACATGCCCGGCGCGTTCGTCGAGCAGGACATCGCGTCGATGCTGTCGGTGTCCGAATTCGGGGTCGACGTGACGATCGCCGGGCTGCCCGTCACGGCGATCTTCGACGCTGCCTACGTCGATCCGCTGGGCGTGGCTTCGGTGCGTCCAGTCCTTACCTGCGCGACGACCGACGTGGCGTCTGTCGTTCGGGGCGCTGCGGTCGTCATCGGCTCGGTCAACTACGTGGTGCGGGGCATCGAGCCTGACGGCACCGGTGTCACCCTGCTCATCCTGGAGCGAGTCTGATGTACCTCACGGCGATCCGCACCGCGGTTCTTTCGGCGCTCACCGGCCTGGTGACGACCGGTCCGCGCGTGTTCGACCAGGAGCCCTACGACCTAGCCGACCTGCCGTGCCTGGTGGTGGCAACGTCGTCGCCGGCTGTGGCTCCGACTTCGATCGACGTCCCGGAGACGCTGCAGGTCGACGTCGAGGTGCGGATCGAGACAGTGGCGGCGGCCAGCACTGGCAACGCCACGCTGCACGACACGATGGCCGCCGAGGTCATCGTCGCGCTGTCCGGCGGCGTCCTGGTGCAAGGCCAGTCCCGCCCGATGACCCTGGCGGCGATCGAGGCGCCGGAGGTCACCGGTGACGGCGATCGACCGACCGGCCGTCGAGTGCTCACCTTCAACTGTGGACCGCTGTTCGTCCGGGCCGACGCGCCCGCGGCGCTGATCTGAAAGGAACCCCAGCATGGCCAACATCATCATCACCGGCAGCCAGTTCGCGTTCGCCAGCACTTACGGCACGGCCACCAACGTCACCGCGGCCACCAACGTCGCGAACGCGGTGCTGACGCTGGCGGCCGGTCACGGCACCGTCGTCGGCGACTTCCTGGAAGTCCTTGCGTCCGGCTGGGGCCGTGCGGAGGGCCGGGTGTTCCGCGCGTCCAACGTCTCGACCAACGACGTCACGTTCGAGGGCCTGGACACCACCGACACCAACCTGTTCCCGGCCGGCGGGGCGGTCGGCAGCACGGTGCGCCGGATCACCGCCTGGACCGGCCTCACGCAGGTCGGCCGCGAGATCGACATCAGCGGCAACGAGCTCGAAACCGCGGACGCGACCTACGTCACGGACCTGCAGCGCAAGAGTGTGCCGATCTTCCGCAGCCCGGTGAACGTCACGCTGCCGATCTTCTTCGACCCTTCGCTTCCGTGGGTGTCTGCCGCCCGGGCGGTATCCAACGCCAACGCGGTGCGGGCGCTGCGCGCG
>JAIEQQ010000324.1 GCA_019747615.1 Phycisphaerales bacterium | reverse complement strand
TATAGACGTGGAAGAGGCCGCTGCGGAACGAGGACCACGGCGCGTCGGTGCGGCCGACCTCAAAATACACCGCGTTGTCCAGGCCCGCAACGTTGACGACCGCGGCCCGATAGGCCAGGGCCGGCAAATCGCCGACGGGCTTGGACTCGAACGTGCCGACGAGCATCTCGGCGATCGCCTTCACGTCGGCGTCCGCCGAAGTGATGGTTGCCGCCGGCGGCGGGACGTACGGGGCGGGGGCCGGGGCCGGCGCCGGCGTCGGGGCGGGAGCTGGCGCGGGGGTGGGTGCCGGAGACTGCGCGTTCAGGTGGGCCGGAGCACCCGCCGCGGCGATCAGCATCGCGATCGCCAGGGCCGATGTGCGAACGAACGTTGCGGAACGAAGGGATGTCTTCATGCGGGATTCCTTGAGGCCAGGGACAGGGGGACAAGTCGCAAATGAGCAAATAGCAAATGGCAAGTAAGACAGGCGGGCGGGAAACTGCGAGACGACTGGGCCTCGATGCGGTTGGAGGCGCGTGCCATCCGCCTCGCTGTCATCGGCCGCGCCCTTTTGCCCCACCACTCACGCCAGCTCAGGGTACAAACGCTTCACGACGCCGACGAGATCTCGCACGTGGCTGATCGACTCGTCCATGAACTTCTTCTCGGTGTCGTCGAGCTTGAAGGTGATGATCTTCTCGACGCCCTTGGCACCGAGGACCGCCGGGACACCGACGAAGTAGCCCTTGCCCTTCTGGCCCGGGGCGACGCCGAACTGATCCTCGCAGTACGCCGCGGACGCGATGACGCGCTTCTTGTCGCGGACGATCGCCTCGACCATCTGGACGGTGCCGGCGCTGGGGGCGTACCAGGCGCTGGTGCCCATGAGCTTCACGATCTCGCCGCCGCCGACCTTCGCGCGATCGACGCAGGCCTGGATCTTCTCGGCGGGCAACAGATCAGTGACCGGGATGCCGTTGACGCTGGTGCGGTTGGGGAGCGGGACCATGTCGTCGCCGTGACCGCCGAGGAGGAGGCCCTGGATGTCCTCGACGCTGACACCGAGCTCGAACGCAAGGAACGTCTTGTAGCGGGCGACATCGAGCGCACCGGCCTGGCCGATGACGCGATGGGCCGGGAAGCCGGTGACCTTCCACATGACATAGACCATCGCGTCCAGCGGGTTGCTGACGACGATGACGATCGAGTCGGGCGCGAACTTCTTGATGTTCTCCGCGACGCTCTTGACGATGCCGGAGTTGATGCTGACCAAATCATCGCGGCTCTGGCCGGGCTTGCGGGGCACGCCCGCGGTCACCACCACCACGTCCGAGCCCTCGATATCCGCATAGTCAAACGTGCCGGTGATCCGCGCATCAAAGCCCTCGACCGGGCCGCAGCACGCCAGGTCCAGCGCCTTGCCCTTGGGCATGTGCAGCTCGGGCTTGTCCTTGTTGGCGATGTCCAGCAGGACGACATCCCCAAGCTCCTTCATGGCCAGAGCGCGGGCGCACTCGCCGCCGATGTTGCCTGCACCAATCACAGAAATCTTCGCGCGACGCATCATGGGATCTTCCTTTGGAAGTGAGGCCGCCGGGTGTTGGGGCGGTCGGGGATGTCGGGGCGGATGGTATGGCCGCGGAAGGGCCG
>JAIEQQ010000280.1 GCA_019747615.1 Phycisphaerales bacterium | reverse complement strand
CGGCTCCCGCGCCGCAACAGGCGGTGCCGGTGGCTCCAGCGCGAGCGGGCAACGGCTGGTGAGCGGCAGTTTGAGAGCGGCCGGGGCGGCTGAGCGATCGCACCATGAAGTTTCAACGCGCAACTGAACATCACGAGATCGAGTTCGACCTCACGGCGATGATCGACGTGGTCTTTTTGCTGATCATCTTCTTCACGTTCTCGACGGTCTTTACCAAGACGATGGCGGCGGCGGTGGACCTTCCGAACGAGCGCGGCGAGGCGAGCGTTGGGCGCGCGCCGGCGACATCGATCATGGTGGACATTGCCAAAGACGGGACGATGACCATCCCGGGACAAGGGCGGGCAACGAGCGAGCGCGTGGTGAGCGAGGTTCGCTCGATCATGGCGCGTGCGGCGCAGACCGGCAAGGTCGTTGATCTGGAGATCACGGTGCGGGCGGATCGCGCAACGCCGGCGCTCCACGTCAATCGCCTCGCGGCGGATCTTGCGACCGCGGGCATCCGGACTTGGAAGCTGGCAACCAGCGGCGAGGGGCCTTCGAGCGCAAACGCTGACGGAACAAGTGGTTCCGGGGGTGCGGGGGGTGCGCCTTGAACTTCAAGCGCAAGAGCGAGGGTGAGTACGCGATGCGGCTGCCGCTGGTGGCGCTGATCGACGTTGTGCTGTTCTTGCTGCTCTATTTTTTGATCGCTGGCACGCTGGCCTCGCCCGAGAGCCAGCTTTCGACGGCGATCACCGCCGATCGCAAGGGCGGCGGGTCGGGCTCGGCCCTGACGGCGCAGGTGCTTCGGGTGGAGCGTGGCGTGGGGACGGAGGAGGCGGGGGCGCGGTTCGTGATCGGCTCTCGTGTGACGGGTGATCGCAACTCGCTGCGCGAGGTGCTCAAGGGATTGCCGAAGGATGCGGGGATCGTGATCCGAGTCGCGGATGATGTGACGATCGGAGCCGCGGCGACGGCGTTGCAGGTGGCCCGGGATGTGGGCTTTTCGAAGGTGAGCTATGTGGCGGGCAAGTGAAGCGCGCCCGGCGCGCGATATCGCGATGATGGTGGGCGTGCTGGCGATGAGCGCCGGCGTGTTGGCGGGGCCGCGCGTGCCGGAGAAGCCGTCGACGGTGGAGGCGGCGGACCAGCTTGAGCAGTACTTGCAGAGCCAGGGGCTGGAGTCGTTGCTGGCCGAGCAGCTTGCGCAGCGATTGGCGACGGCGAGTAAGGACGATCGACCGGCGATGATCACGCGCCTCGGCAAGCTGTACGTGCAGCTTCTTGGCCGGGCTCAGGGCGCCGAGGAGCGGGCGTATTGGCTGGAGCGTTCCAATGACCTGGTGCGTCAGGCGCCGGAGTCGCTGACGTTTGAACTCAAGATCAACCTGCTGCGTGCGCAGTACGCCCAGAGCGAGGAGATGGGCGAGCGCTGGCGGCTGGCGCTGATGAACGAGGAGCAGCGGGCCGAAGTCGAGCGGAATATGCGGGCGCATCGCGTGGAGCTTGAGCGTCTGGCGCTGGAGATTCAGCGACGCATCGAGCTGCTGGAAAAGTCGGACAACCTCGGACGCGACGGCGGCAGTGTGCAGGAAGAGCTGCAGGACAATCGGCGACTACGGGCGGTCGCGCTGTACTACGCCGGTTGG
>JAIEQQ010000470.1 GCA_019747615.1 Phycisphaerales bacterium | reverse complement strand
GCGTTGGAGCGGACGAGCAGTTCGCAGATTTCCAAGCCCTGCTCGCCGCTGTCGGGCTGGCTGACCAGCAGTTGATCGATGTCCACGCCGATCTTGCGTGCCCACGACGGGTCCATCGCGTGCTCGGCGTCAATGACCGCCGCGACGCCGCCGTCGCGCTGGGCGTTCGCGGCGACCGTGAGCGCCAGCGTGGTCTTACCGCTGGATTCCGGGCCGAAGATCTCGATGATGCGCCCGCGCGGGATGCCCTTGCCACCCAAGGCCAGGTCCAGCGAGAGCGTGCCCGTTGAGATCCCAGGGATGCTCAGGTACGCCTGCTCATCCAGCTTCATGATCGAGCCCTTGCCGAAGGTCTTCTCGATCTGGCCCACCGCCTGCCCCACGGCGTGCATCTTCTCCTTGCTCGGCACAAGATTCGGGCGAGTCAGCACCTGACCAGCCGGCGCACCTGCGCCAGCCGCGGAGCCAGCCTTCGCACCCGAAGCGCCGCTCGGTGCACCAGCGCCCGGCGCACCGGCGCCTGTGGGCTTCGCGCCGCTCGCGCTGGCCGGCGTTGATGGCGTTGACGGCGATCCACCCGCGCCCGGCTTCGACGCCGACGCGCTTGACGCGACCGGCGAGCCGCTCGTGAATGAGCTGGCAGTGGGGGTGGAGGTTGAAGTGACGGGGCCCGCGCCGGGCTTCACCTCCACAACGTTCTTGGGCTTGAGCCCCGAACCGTTGGAAGTGGCGGCGGCGGGCGACGAGGACGATGACGGAGTACGAGACATACAGCCAATCCTTTCTTGCCGGAGGTGGCCGCGGGTCTGGCGTCGTCTTTCAGCCTTGTGTGCTGCGATGCGTGGGCCGATCAGGGGCTGGTTCGTGCCATGGTGAGCACGCGGCAGCATGATCAGAACGCATTTCAACGGGCCGAAGGACGTGCCGGATCGCGGGCATCCGAACGCCGACGTGAGGCGCCTGCCGGGCACACGCCGCGGCGGACGAACAGGGGCGACGTCGGTCGCGAGCCTGCTCCCAAAGCATACCGCGACCCGAACATCGACGTCAAGTCTGTTCGGGTATTCGGGTGGTGTTTGTGGATAAGTCGTTGCGGGAGTGGTCAGCCGCCAGCTTTCAGCCTTCAGCGAAGAGCTGAGAGCTCAAAGCTCAAAGCTCAAAGCAGCAAAGCAGCAAATAGATGCAGACCGATTCCCAATTCCCAGTGCCTCATGCCAAGTGCCCAGTGCCTATCTCCGCCTTGCGATACACCAGCCGCACATCCTCCCCAATCGTGCGATGGTCGATGAGTGTCCATCGCGCCAGATCCGCGATCGCGTTCACGGGCGCTGTGTTTGCCGGGCCGAGCGCCTCGGTGTCGGCCATGATCATCGGCGCGATGAAGACGTGGCACTCGTCGATTACGCCGCGCGACATCAGCGAGCCGGTGAGCCGCGGGCCGGCCTCGATCATCGCGGCGAGCACGCCGAAGTCGCGGCGCAATGCTGTGAGCGCAACGTTCAGATCGATCTCGCCCCGACCGATGGCCGGCAACGTTAGCACTTTGGCGCCCTGTCGGATCACCGCATCGACCGCCGCGGCGTGCGTCTGGGCGCTCGATTCAAGCGTGACCACCAGCGACGGAGCGGCG
>JAIEQQ010000115.1 GCA_019747615.1 Phycisphaerales bacterium | reverse complement strand
GAGTTCACTCCGTAGCAAGGGAACCAGGATGCGTCCCACTGCGTTCCGACTTGTGGGTTAGTAGCAAATCCAATAATTTGATGTCTCGCATTGCAGAGGTAGACCTGAGGAGTTGAATTGAAACTCCCATCTGGGTTGCGACAGTAGACTGCAACCACACGATCCACGAATGTCCGATAGCTAGTTATCGAATGATCCTCATAAACCGGAGCCTTCCGGTGAGTCCAACACCAGTCGCCGTCTACGGTGAAGAGACCAGTTCCGCGATTTACACTTCGGCTCCAAGTCAGCGTCGTTGACTTTCCGGACTGATACGGAATCGGCCTGAACTTCGCGCGCCTGTTCGGCGCTTGTGCGGTTGCGCCCGGGGGTGATGTGTGGCATGATGTGGTCGGCAAGGAGGCCGACGATGGACATCCGCGAGCGTGAGTCGGGGGATCGGGCGAGGCTGGAAGAGTTGATCGAGTCTGAGCGCAGCGCCAAGCAGCGGGACCGCTACCGCATGGCCCTGCTGGCGCTCAAGGGCTGGGAGGCCCCGGAGATCGCCGAGGCGCTCTCGTCGAATCGCCGCACGGTGCAGGCGTGGGCCTACCGCTACCGCGACGGCGGGATCGACGCCCTGGTGCCCGTCAAGTCCAAGGGGCAGAGGCCGCTGCTCCCGCCCGAGCGCAACGCCGAGTTCGTGGCGAGGATGACCGCCGGCCCGCGAGAAGACGACGGCGTGTGCACGCTGCGGGCCAAGGACGCCCAGCGCATCCTGCTCAATGAGTTCGGCGTCGCGTACAAGCTCCAGAGCGTCTACGACCTGATGCACCGCCTGGGCCTGAGCTGCCTGAAGCCCCGGCCGCGGCACGAGCGCTCCGACCCGGCGGCGATGCAGGAGTTCAAGGCCAAGACCGCCCCCTTTTTGTCCGCGCCGTGAAGGGCACCGTCGAGGGGCTCATGCGCAAGGCCGGCCGCGGCCGCGTGCGTGTGATGTGGATGGACGAGGCGAGGATCGGCCAGCAGGGCACGCTCACCAACGTGTGGGCGCCCAAGGGCTCGCGTCCGGTGGCGGTGAAGCAGACACGCTACGAGTGGGTCTATCTCTACGCCGCCGTGGAGCCAGCGACGGGCTTCAGCTCGGCGCTCCTGGCGCCGCAGGTGAACACGGCGACGATGAACGCGTTCCTCAAGGTGCTCTCGGGCGAGGTGGACGATGGCGACCTGGTGGTGCTGATCATGGACCAGGCCGGCTGGCACAAGGCCAAAGCGCTGATGGTGCCCGAGAACATTGTGGTCCTGTACCTGCCGCCGTACTCGCCGGAGCTCAACCCGGTCGAGAACCTGTGGGGGTACATGCGGAGCCACCACCTGAGCAACCGCGCGTACGACGGGTACGACCACCTCGTGCACGCGGCGGGCGACGCGTATCGGAGGTTGACCCCAGAGGTCATCAGGTCCGTCTGCCGCTGCGACTACGCGGAGCGCGTCTTGTAGGCCGAATCCGTATCAATGAGTATCTCGCCATCGCGCCGTGGCCTCAAGGCCGTCTCGTATCGCGTGTCGCAGGTCAAGAGCCAGCCGCTGCGCTGGCTGTGGCCAGACATGATTCCGCGGGCCAAGCTGACGATCCTGTGCGGGGATCC
>JAIEQQ010000299.1 GCA_019747615.1 Phycisphaerales bacterium | reverse complement strand
ACACCGTCAACGTTCTGGGAGAACCAAGGCGAGACGTTTAGGCCGCCTTCGCCGTTGCCGGGGCCGCTAAGGGTGACATCGGAGAAGATCGCAAAGTCGTCGGCGTTCGCGAAGTTGGCTCCGCTGGTGCCGTTGCTGGACAGACGGAAGTTGTGACGATTCGCAAACCCCTGCACAAGATTCGAGTCGTCAAACTGCACAAGCGTGGGGTAGTTGTTGACAGTCGCGAGCGTGGACGAAGAGTTGTCGTTAAACACGCGAGTGTTCAGGACGGCGCTGTTGATAATGGGCGACGCGATCGCCGAGCCGGCGGCAAGCACCACCAAAGCAACAGCAGACAAAACGGAAGTCTTCATGGGTCTCTCTCCAAATCCAAGTGTCCGAGTCGGTGATCGGCGGACGCCCAAACGCTGGATCGTCCTGTCACGGCTTCGGCGTGGAACCGCTTACATTGTGCCACGACAACTGGGGGATGCAAGCGGTTTCTTCAAGACTTTGTGAGGACGCCCCTGACGAACTAGGGTTTTCTTGTGTTCGTAGCGTCGCCCGCCGCAGACGGGCGGTTTTCTCGGGCGTGCGTCAATCCGAGCCGCTGCAACGCTGCTTGTGTGCGTGGGTGAGCGTGAAACAGACGCCATGTCAGGCCTGACCGGGCGTTCTCGATTGCGAGGAAAAGCGGCCCCTGATCGATCGCGACATAGTCGGGCGCGACCCAGCCCGTGCCCAGGTTGAACGAATCGCGGAAGCCGAAATCGTCGCCGGGTTTGGAGCCGGGCTCGCGCCAGACCAACGGCGTGCCGTCGGGCGATTTCAGACTCTTCGCGTATCGCATCGCCGCGATCGCCGCGGCGGGCTCGAAGATGATCGCCGACCCCGCGCCATACGGAGCAACGTTGCCGCCACCGAGGTCGTCCTTGGGCGTGTGCGTTGAAATATCAACCTCGGGAACCGCGTCCTTTACGTGGACGAGTTCGGGAAACACACCGGGCACCTGATACCCATCAGCCGCGTCGTTCGCCGTGAGGCCCCATGCGTGCTCGCCCAGTGTCGGAACCTTCCCAGCGTTGGCGATCGCTTTGGCCCGGTGCATGTTGACGGCACGTCGGCTGTTCTCCCACCAATCAATCCTCGCACGCCGGAGCACACCTTGAGCCGCCGGGTTGTCCACGCCCATCGCCGAGTAGTCAATGAACAGGTGCGCAAAGACGTTGGTGAAGATCGCCCCTGACCACGGGAAGAAACTGTGCACGCCAGAGTCTGCATAGCTCCCGAGAGCACGCCGAAGCTGGTAGTAGTACCTCGCATCGACGCGATGCTCCGGCTTCTCGCTCATGAGCGCGATGGTGTGAACTAAGCGCTGCTCATCGCCAGCGTCGATCCAGGCATATTTGAGCAAGTGGCCATCGCCCGTCGGCGCACGCGGGTCATTCGGCTTCCAACCCAGCGAGATGAACCCCTTGAGATAGGGCTCGTTGGCGTTGGGGTGCATGAGTTGGAACGCGGACCAGTCGGCGTCGTCGATCAGCCGTGTCACGATCGCGTCGATCTCGCCTTGGAAGTAACTCCCCGCGACGATCGCGCCGGCGAAGAGGATCGCCGTGTCGATGGTGCTGACAACATCCATGTC
>JAIEQQ010000017.1 GCA_019747615.1 Phycisphaerales bacterium | reverse complement strand
GACCGAGAAGTCTCCCCCACAACCAGGCGGCCCGCAGCCCGCGCCCGACGACGCGCTGGCGGAGCTGAGCCCGCAGGACGCGGCGCGGCTGTCGGCGGCCTTGCGCTCGCTGTATGGCGGTGAGCCGGGGGCAACGTCGGGCGGCGCGCGGGCCGAGCTTGATGTTCGCGTGCTGGAGATGATCGCGAGGCAGACGAGCGAAACGGGCACGTCCGGCGGGCCGGCGCTCCGTCTGGTGGGCGATCAGCCGACGCCGGAGCGCATGACCGGCGGCGCGCTCGCGGCGGGCAGGCAGCGCGGATTGCGTGTGCCGCGTTGGCTGGCGCCGGTGGCGGGTCTGGCGGCGGTGATCGCGATCACTGCGATGCTGATCCCCTGGTCCGGTTCGAGCTCGCAGGGCCCCGGCGGCCTCGGCGGCAGCAGGGTGTCCAAAGCGACGCCCGAGCGAGCCAACTCGTCGGACCGTGCCGGAGCGCCCGCGATCGAGGGCGGGTCCACCGGTGGCGATGAGCGAGCGGCCACCGCCGAGGGATCGGGTGGGCCGGCGACCATGACGGGCCTTGCACCTGCCGGCTTCGGCGGGCTGGCGGATGCCGCTGCCGGGGCGTGGTCATCACTGGATGATTCGAGCGCTGTGGCGAGCCTGCGATCAGAGATCGACGCGGGCAAAGCCGACATCGTCACGGCGCAGCGACTGGGCGTGTTGCTGTCGCGGGGCGTGAGCATCGATCGATCGATGGTCGCGGTCAAGGTTCGCGATGCGGATGGGAATCTCCGTGAGTATGGCCAAGTTCCTGACAAGCGCCCGGCGAGCGCGGGGGGCGCGGGTGGTGACGCGAACTTGGCGACGCGTGAGCAGGTGCGCGATCTGGCCATGCAAGCGGTGCGGCTCAGCGTGCCGGTCGATTCGCGCGGCGCGCGTGCCGATGAGCCACTGTTCTGGATGACCGATGATGAGCTTGGTGAGGCGTGCGAACCGGTGACGCTGCCGACCGATCCGAGCCCGGAGGGCGATCTCCGCGCCGTGAACGTCGTGACCCTCGTCGGCGGCGTGCGATGGAGATCGGAGACCGCCCGATGACAAGCCTCCGATTCATCATCTCGACGCTGGTGTTGCTCGCGGCCACGAGCGCCGGCCTCGCGCCAGCGCCGCCTGCGCCCGATGCTCAGGCACCCGCGGGCGAGGAGTTTGTCGCGCTCGATGTCGTCCTTGAGGCGCCGGCCGGCGGCTTGGGCTCCTATCAGTTGGAGGTCGTCGCGCCCAAGGGCGCAAGGCTCGTCGGCCTCGAGGGCGGCGGTGTGCCTGAGTTTGCGGACGCGCCGTTTTACGATCGCGCGGCGCTCCAGGGCAATCGCGTCATCATCGCTGCGATCGGCGAGCCGCAGCTGACCTCGGCGGCGGTGCGTGCTTCACCCGGCGGCGAGGCAACGGGCGCAGCGCCGAGTGATCCGGGCTCGAAGTCGGCGACCCCCGCCGCGGCGGCGCCGGTGCCGAAGTCCGTGCGGGTGGCACGCCTGCACTTTGTGTTTTCCAGCAAGACGGACCAAGGGCCGACGGCAAAGATGATGGCCGCGGGGGATGAGCGGGCGGATCGGCTGAGCCCGCTGCCGGCGGTGGAGTTGAAGC
>JAIEQQ010000369.1 GCA_019747615.1 Phycisphaerales bacterium | reverse complement strand
CCGAGGGTCCGAATGCGCAGCAGGCCGTGCCGACCACCGCGCCCGGCGTGCCAACCAGCGCGCCGACCGCCGCGTCGAGCACCGCCGGCGGCATCTCCGGCTCGTCGCCCTGCGCGTTGACGACGACGTCAGCCACCCCCAGCCCCAGGAGCGAAGCCGCCTCGGCGAGCCGGCTGGTGCCGTTGGGGTGGTCCGGGCTGGTGAGCACGACGCGGGTGCCGAACGGCGCGAGCGCATCAGCGACACGCGGGCTGTCGGTCGCGACGACGACCCCCGCGGCGCCGCGGGCCCGGCCCGCGGCGTCGGCGACGTGCTGCACCATCGGGCGGCCGGTGTCCGCGAGCAGGACCTTCTCCGGCAGGCGCGTGGACGCCAGGCGCGCGGGCACGACGATTATCGCTCTGAACCCCGCCCCCGCAGCGGACCCGCCCATTTCGTGCCCCTCGCGTCGTCCCGTCAGGAGTTTCCCTGCTGCTTCAGCTCGTTGATGAACGCCTTGACCTGCGTGCGCTTGTTGCGGATGTCCTTGTACGCGATGTTCTGCATCGCGATCGCGCTGGCCAGCTTGTCCGCTTCTTCGGCACTCGCAAGGTCACGAGTCGCAACAGCTTTTTTGAACAACGCGTCAGTCAACTCGTAGCGGAGCTCCATCCCCGTGTCGTCGTTGGGGTCCGGATAGTCCGCCACGCCGGCGCGCAGCGTCTCCACCGCCTCGTCCAGCCAGTCGATCGAGAGAAACGCCAGCCCGAGCTTCAGGTTCGCCTGGTGCTTGAGCTTGCCGTCGCTCTTGGCCTGTTGGAGCTGGCCGATGGCGTCGGTCTGCCGACCGGCCGCCAGATACCGCAACCCAAGTTCGTACTTGTGCCTGAGGTCGGTTGGATAGGCGTTGACGAGGGCCTCGTACTCGGCCAGCTCGAGCCGAACCTGCGCCTGGTCGGCCTCAATGAACGCCTGCCTGGCTTCGGCGTCGCCCGGCGTCGCATCCGCCGCGGCCCTGAGCGCCCGAAGCCTGCGGCGACCTTGCTTAATCCTGATCTCGCCGGCCGCCTGCCGGAAGCGGAACTCCTGCGACTCCCCGAACGCCTTGATCAGCAGGGCGTGCGCTTCGTCCTCGTCAGTCGGTGAGCCGCGCTCTCGCAGCGCGTTCACAAACTTGATCAGCGTCGGACGATCCGCCGGGTTTGCCTTGTGCGCGGCACGCGTGCTCTCCACCTGGCGGTCGAGGGCCCCCTCGCCCTTGGAAATCCGGTCGCCCTCCTCAAGCTGCCGCTGCTGGTCCAAGTTCCGGACGTTGCTCCGAAACCCGCCCTCCTGGCCCGTCTTGTCGTAGTTCCCCTTTGACATCGTGGACTGCGCGGCGAGGTTCTTCACGTGCGCGGCCAGCTTGCCGTCGGAGAGGTCCATCTTGGCCGCGGCGTCGCCCGCGACCAGCGCGGTCTGGAAGTCTTCGATCTTCTCCGCCGCTTCCATCAGCTTCACCAGCGGACTCTTCCGTGGACGGTCGGCTCGCAAGGCGAGCTTCAGCGCGTTGGGCACCAGGTACTGCGCCACCTCGCGAAGCCCGAGCTCGGCGGCCGAAACCCCCGCCGCGGCGGCCTTCTCGCCGTTGTACTGG
>JAIEQQ010000490.1 GCA_019747615.1 Phycisphaerales bacterium | reverse complement strand
CCCCTGCGCGATCAGGTCGGACAGCCCGGTGTAAGTGACGAACCCGATGAGCAGGCTCACGTACGCCATGAACGGCAGGATCGTCTGCAGCACCAGCTGGATCGACTGACGACCAGACGACAGCAGCGTGTTGATGATGTTGCCGATCACCGCGCCGAAACCGGTGGCGACCTTCGAGAAGGCACCCACGATCCCCTTCGGTCCGGTCTCGGCCGCCTTCGCTTTCGCCGCAGCGATCCGAGCGGCCGCAGCCGAAGCCGCGGTCTCGGTGTCGCCGGAGGCGGTGGCAGCCGCCGTCGCATCGGTCACCGCGATGTCGTTCACCCCGACCGCCGAGACGAACACGTCCTCGGTGATGAACTTCGCCAGCGGGCCCGACGGCTCGCCGGGGAACACATCGACCGTCAGCATCCGCTTCTTCGGGTAGACCCCGATCCGCGCGGTGCCTCCGCAGTTGATGACCACCGCCATCACATTCTCGTCGGGAATGCTGTTGGTGAAGCCGTCGACGGCCTCGGCCCCGGTCAGCTCGGCGATTCTCGCCGCCACCGGGTGGACCCCTCCACCGGTGACCGAGAGCACCACGTTCTTCTCGGCCGTCGGGGTCAGGACCAGGCCCTTGCCCCAGCCGCCGCTGCCCGGCTTGACGAAGACGCTCTTGAGTTCGGTCTGATTTTCTGTCGTGTTCGTCATGGTCACGCCGCTCCTTGTGCGATCTTGATCTTGCGACGGCTGGCCTTCGCCGCTTCGAAGTCGGCGTCATAGGCGTCGAACACCTCGGTGAGGCCCTCGCGCCTGATGAGCAGCCGGGTGATGCCCTCCGTGATGATGCCGCGCAGGAAGATCACGACGATGCCGGTACCGAAGTACAGCAGCGCCAGCAGCGGATACTTGGCGGGGTCCGCCGCGAGCACACCGGCCGAGACGCCGGCCCAGACGAAGATCTCGCCCGCGTTGGCGTGCGGGAAGAACGCCGTCACCGGGTGCACGAACGACACGGCCGAGTCGTAGAAGGCGGGCTTCTGACGCTCGGGCAGGAACACGCCGAACGAGTAGCACATCGGGTTGGTCAGCAGGATCACCGCGAGAACCGGCATCAGCGTGTACCGCGTGATGGCGTATCGCGAGGCCCACTGCACCGCTCGAGTGACCCGCTCCTCGCCCACCCAGGTGGTGATCGCGAACATCAGCGTGAGCAACACGATCAGAGTCGGCAGGATGCCGGTGACGAGGCCGAGGAAGGCCTGACCTGACGCGTTGAACAGCCCGATGAAGTTGGTCGCCGCCCAGGTGAGCCCCTGGATGATCGGATTTCCACTGTCGGGTACCGGTGGTGCGGGATCAGACGCCGTGAAGACGGCTACTGCGAGTAGGGACATGTCTCACCTTTCAAGCCGCAACAACGTTGTCGGCGCTTGAGAGTCGGCGGATCGTTTGCAAGCGGGTCACCATCGACTCGGTCGAACAGGGTTTGCACGTTTGTGACGATCTTGATCACAATCGTGTGCGTCATGTGTACCAGCTTCAGCGCGACACGGCAAGTGCCAGAATTCAACCACCGGTCGCGGCCGAACCGGCAGGGGCTCGCGAGCGTCGCGTCAGTCGGGAGTG
>JAIEQQ010000142.1 GCA_019747615.1 Phycisphaerales bacterium | reverse complement strand
GCGGCGCAGGCGGAGAGAAACAGCACTGAGGCGAGCGAGGCCACAGTCAGCGCCACGCGGACGCGACGGAGATTCGACGAGATGGTGTTCATATTCATGTTCATGGGAGTACTTTCTTGAGAATGGGTTTCGTATGGGCTGGTGTGCGAACCGACACTGGTCAGCGCTCGGACTTGGAGTTGCCCGAGTGTGCCGCCAGCAGCTTCCATATGAGTCGCGATTCAGATGAGTTCGATGTGCGATATCGTCGCACCGCGCACGCCGCGAGCGCGGCGTCTGCGCACGTTCGAGAGGGGCTACACCACCCAAACGCACAATCGCGAGCGACTGGCCTGCCCACCGCTCACTCGGCAATCCTGTTCAGTCGCAGGCGCGCCCTCGCACGCCGACATCGCGCCCTGACGCAGGAGCGCAAGTCGAAGCAAGATCGAAGCCGCCGAACAGTCATGGGTATCGCGATCGCGATTCCGATCGCTGAGTGATACGAGTCGTCCAGAAGCGCGAGTGATCGCCGCGGGTGTCGATGCGCTCGTCGATGAGCCGGACGTGCCGCGCGACGGAGCGCTCGGGCATCCCGGGCATGGGCAAGGCTCGTTGATTGACGCAGCGCTGGCGGTCGCCTCAGACTCGCAGCACTCGCACGCCTCACCCGTCGCCGGTGCATCGGCGCTCGCCTCCGTCGCGGTGCCGCAGCAGCACCCGTGCGATGCGACGTCCACCAGTCGGTGCGACGCGCTGGCCGATGTCCGACCCACCACGCTCGACGCCCACGCCGAGGGCAGCGAGCCCAACGCCGCGATGGCGATCAACAGGATGGCGACGAAGCGCGGCATCTGCTGAAGTATAACGTCCGTTCGGAGCCCTGCGGTTCGTCGAAACTCCGTAGACCGCGGCCGCGGGCGGCCCGCAGCGGCCTAGTTCGCCCAGACGAGCTAGCCGTCACAAGCCGACGGGGACCTTCGGCCCCTTGCCCGAGCCGCTCCGTTTGCCGGCATCGCCGCTGCCCTTCCCACGCTCCTGTACGGAACGCCTGCCGTCCCGCTTCCCGCACAACTCCCCTACAATGTCCGCGATGCGGCACGGCCTCTTTGGTTACATCTGGGCGGCGTTCAACGCTCGCCCGCTGGCGATGCCGGTGGCTCCGAACTGGGTCGGAATCGCCGCGTGCGGTCTGCTTGGATTGGTCAATCCCGCGTTCTGGTTCATCGGCGCGGGTGTTGAGCTTGCGTATCTGCTCTTGCTTGGCACAAACGCCCGCTTCCAGCGCCTGGTGGACGCCAAGGCCAACGCCAGCAATCTGCCGTCGGCCCAGGAGCGGCTCGATCTGGCGCTCAAGCGCCTCCCCGCCGCCGATGCGCAGCGATTCGCGATGCTCCAGCGTCGTTGCCAAGCGGCCCTGGCCGATACGCCCGCCGAGCAGCGGGAGGTGATCGAGGCCCAGGCCCAGGCCTTCGGACGCTTGGCGTGGTTGTATGTTCAGCTTCTCAGTGCCCGGGCCGCGATCCGGCGCGTCGTGAACTTGCAAGAGACCGGCGACGCAAATGCGCGCATGGTCGAAGACCCGGCGCAGCCGCCGCACCTGGCGCATCTCTCGAAGGGCTCGCTGG
>JAIEQQ010000665.1 GCA_019747615.1 Phycisphaerales bacterium | reverse complement strand
GCGCGAGTATTACCTCAATGAGCAGATGAAGGCGATCCAGAAGGAACTCGGCGACGACGAAGGCCGCGACGAGCTTGCCGATCTGGAAGAGAAGATCGCCAAGACCAAGCTCTCGAAGGAAGCCCGCGAGAAGGCGACGCACGAACTCAAGAAGCTGCGGCAGATGTCCCCGATGTCAGCCGAGGCGACGGTCGTGCGCAACTATCTCGACTGGCTGCTGTCGATTCCGTGGGGCAAGAAGTCCAAGGTCAAGAAGGATCTCGCCGCCGCGCAAGCCGTGCTCGATAACGATCATTACGGGCTTGAGAAGGTCAAGGACCGCATCGTCGAGTATCTCGCCGTGCAGTCGCGCGCCAACAAGCTGACCGGCCCGATCCTGTGTCTCGTCGGCCCTCCGGGCGTCGGCAAGACCTCGCTTGGCAAGTCGATCGCGAAAGCGACCGGCCGTGAGTTCGTGCGTGTGTCGCTGGGCGGCGTGCGGGACGAAGCGGAAATCCGCGGTCACCGCCGCACCTATATCGGCTCGATGCCCGGCAAGATCATCCAGTCGATGCGCAAGGCGAAGACCTCGAACCCGCTGTTCCTCTTGGACGAGATCGACAAGATGGGCGCGGACTTCCGCGGCGATCCGTCCTCGGCTCTGCTTGAGGTACTCGACCCCGAGCAGAACGCGACGTTTGCCGATCACTATCTGGAAGTCGATTACGATCTGTCCAATGTGATGTTCATCACGACCGCGAATACGCTCAATATTCCCGGACCGCTGATGGACCGCATGGAGATCATCCGGATCGCCGGCTACACCGAGAACGAGAAGGTCGAGATCGCGCGCAAGCACCTGATCCCGAACGCCATCTCCAAGCATGGCCTCGATTCCAAGGAATGGTCGATCGACGACGATGCCTTGCTCCTGATGATCCGCCGCTACACCCGCGAAGCGGGCGTGCGTAACCTGGAGCGTGAGCTCTCCACACTCGCCCGCAAGGCGGTGAAGGAGCTGATGATCTCCAAGAAGAAGTCGGTCAAGGTCACCGAGAAGACCCTGGAAGACTTCCTCGGCGTGCCGAAGTATCGCTTCGGCGAGATCGAGAGCGAGCCGCAGGTCGGTATCGTCACCGGCCTTGCCTGGACCGATGTCGGCGGCGAGCTGCTGACCATCGAAGGCGTCATGATGCCCGGCAAGGGCAAGATGACGGTCACTGGCAATCTGCGCGACGTGATGAAGGAGTCGATCTCCGCGGCGGCTTCCTATGTCCGCTCGCGCGCGATCAACTATGGCGTCGAGCCGCCGCTGTTCGACAAGCGCGACATCCACGTGCACGTGCCTGAGGGCGCGACGCCGAAGGACGGCCCGTCCGCCGGCGTTGCCATGGCCACCGCGATCATCTCGGTCATGACCGGCATCCCGGTCCGCCACGATGTCGCGATGACCGGCGAGATCACGCTGCGCGGGCGTGTACTGCCGATCGGCGGCCTCAAGGAGAAGCTGCTGGCTGCGGCCCGCGGCGGCATCAAGACGGTGCTGATCCCCGAGGACAACGCCAAGGATCTCACGGAGATTTCCGATGCGATCAAGGGCGGCATGGACATCATCCCGGT
>JAIEQQ010000042.1 GCA_019747615.1 Phycisphaerales bacterium | reverse complement strand
GGCATCAACGGCCGATCCGTCGCCAAAACCGCGATGTCAATCCCCGCACCCGTCAACTCCACCGGCTCATCCAGCCCGTTGGCAATCCCGCCGCCCTCATCGCCGAACCATCGCTGCCGCCCGGTCGCGATGCCCTCCATGCCGCCCCGTCCACCGCCGCCCGCCCCCTCGGCGTCATCAACGCGCACAAACCCCGCGCGTAGTTCGCCCCGTTCCGCCGGGTCCAGCGGGCGCAGCACAATCATGTCGTGGCGCTGCGCCACGCGTTTGATCGCATCCACAGCACCCGCCTCGTACAAATCGCTGATCACGACAATGATCGATCGATGCCGCGCGAGCGTCTCGATCCGGCGCAGGCTCTGGACGATGCGAGTCCCCTCGGTGACAGTGCCCCGCCGCAGAGATTCGATCCACTGCGTCACCTGCGATCGCGAACTCGTCGGCTTGGCCCCCACATCGCGCTCGCCGCAGCTCTCAATCGAGACGGGGCTGCGTCGATTCAGCGCAAGCTGCGCCACCGCCGCCGCGGCCCACACCGCCACATCGTGCTTGCTGAGTTCGGTGGATCGAACATTCATCGAAGCCGACGTGTCTACGAGCACGTACACGCCCAACCGCTTGCTCGCCTCATAGTCCTTCACATGCAGCCGCCCGGTTCGCGCCGTCACGCGCCAATCGATCGACCGCACCGAATCGCCCACGTTCATCGGGCGGCTCTGCGCATAGTCGATCCCCGAGCCAAAGAACCGCGAGGGGTCCGTGCCGTACGTCAGCTCATCGGCGATCCGACGCGACACCAAATGAAACCGCGCAGCGCTGAGGTGCGCCGGCTGTGACAAGAGTCTCACGTTGTCCGCATGGGCCAACATCTGCATCAGTGTCTCTTGGGTACCCCCTCTCTCCGAGAGGGGTCTTACGCCCACATCAACCACCAACCAAGATCAATCAGCACACCCAACCGCAACCACCCACCAATCACTCTGCCACTCTGCCACTCTGCCACTTCTTCCCCGCTCACGCCCTCGCCGGGTCCAGCAACTCGTTCAAAATGTCCTTCGACTTCCGCCCTCGAGCCAGCGCGTCATAGCTCAGCCGCATCCGGTGCAGCATCACCCCCTCGGCAAGCGCAAACAGATCCTCAGTCCCCACATAGTCGCGCCCTTCGATATACGCCCGCGCTCGCGCAGCCTGCACCAGCGAGATCCCCGCTCGCGGCGAGCACCCAAGCTCAATCTCCGGATGCCGCCTCGTCGCGCCAACGAGCTCCACGCAGTGCCGCACGAAGACCTCAGACACATGCACGCGCTGCACCTGCTCCATCGCCTCCGTCAGATCGCCCAGATGCAACTCCGCGCGATCCGAGATCGAATCAAACGCGCTCCGCGGCACCGCGCCCTCCGCCCGAACCCCACTCACGCCCTGCGCATTATGCCCCGTCCCGTTACTGGCGCTCGCACTCGCCGCCGTCGCGCGATGCAGCCCATACCCCAGCGACCGCCGTAACACTTCGACTTCTTCATCCGCCGTCGGATAGTCCAGCCGCTGGCAGATCATGAATCGATCGAGCTGCGCCTCGGGCAACTCAAACGTGCCC
>JAIEQQ010000611.1 GCA_019747615.1 Phycisphaerales bacterium | reverse complement strand
AACTCGGTGAGGCGGACGACGGTGCCGGTGATCTCGGCGCCTTCCTTGATCTCGTTGGTCGCGGACTCGAACGGATCCTGGCTGAGCTGCTTCATGCCCAGGGCGATGCGGTTGTTCTCAAGATCAACCTTGAGGAGCTGGACCTTGACCTTCTCGCCTTCCTTGCAGTACTTCTGGACGTTCTTCTCAGTGGGGATGACGCGGTCGTACGTCATGTTCTCGATGTGGACGAGGCCATCGACGCCGCCGAGATCGACGAACGCGCCGAAGGGCATGACCTTGCGGACGGTGCCTTCCATCACGGCGCCTTCAACGAGCTGAGACTTGATCTTCTCGGCGTTGACCTTGCGCTCTTCCTGAAGGATGTCGCGACGGCTGAGGACGATGTCGCCCATGCCGCGACGGTCGAGCTTGGTGACCTTGCAGGCGAACTTCTCGCCGACGAAGACGGACATGTCCTCGATGCGCTCCAGCGCGACCTGGCCCGAGGGCATAAAGGCGCGATGATTGGCGACCTCGAGCTCGAGGCCGCCCTTGTTCACGCCCGTCACGCGGGCCTCGACAACCTGGCCGACTTCGAGCAGTTCCCACGCCGCCTTGGTCACGGCGCCCGGGCGGGCGCACATGAACAGCGACTCTTCGGCGTTGAACCGCTCGACCACGACCTCTAGCTCGGTGCCGACGACCGGGAGCTCGTCATCCTTGTAGCTCAGGCGAGAAACGACGCCGAGTTCCTTGGGGCCGAACTCGACGAAGATGTCGCTGGGGCCGACCGAGACGATCTTGCCGGTGCGGTGCTCGCGACCAGACTGCACGACGCGCGGGCCGCGTACAGCGGCGGGCGCGCGGCCGCCACGAACTTCAACATCGTGAGCGTGGGCACGTTTGGTCGCGTCGATCTTGGCCTGAGCGGCGGCGCTGGCGCGATCGGTGGAGCCCTTGAGCAGAGCATCAAGCTCGCCGGGGGCGAAGTCGTCCATCATGTTGCGGGAATCATCGGAAACGCTCTGGAGGGTGCCGCGGGTATCGGGGCCCTTCTCGCGCTGATCGTCGGGCTTGGGCCCGCGCTGGCCGCGGCGACCGCCACCACCGCCACCGCCACCACCGCCGCCGAATCCACCGCCGCCACCGCCGCCGGAGCGTGGGCGACCGCCGAAGGGCGGGGCTTCTTCACCTTCAGAGCTGACGACCATGGCCTTCTTGATCGTGGGCAGGCCGCGGAGATTGGGGCCGCTCGGCGTCGCGGGTGTCGCGGCCGGGGCATCGGCGGGGGCTGGGGTTGCGGCGCTGCTCGCGTCGCCCGCGGGGATCGCCGGGGCGGTCGTGGCCTCGGGCGTCTGGGGGTTGGTGTCGGGCGAGTCGGCGGCGGGGTTGCTGGACATTTGAGGTGATCCGGAGAAAGAGAAACGACAACTCAACTCCCGGGGCGATCGGGCATCCGATCGTCGCCGCGCGGCCAATCCATTGGCTCTGGCGTGCGCGCCGCGAAACTCGCGGCGGAAAAGAGAGGCGGGATTCTAGACCGCGCCGAGGCACCGCCGACGGTCCGGCGGTGTGATCGCCAGCCTCTCCAACTTCACACGGC
>JAIEQQ010000106.1 GCA_019747615.1 Phycisphaerales bacterium | reverse complement strand
CGCCGGCGGCAAGATCCCGTTCTGCTCCACCTTTGCCAAGTTCGTCACGCGTGCGTACGACCAGATCGAAATGGCGATCAACGGCGGCGCGAACCTCAAGATCGTCGGCAGCCACGCGGGCATCACGCTCGCGGCGGACGGCCCCAGCCAGATGTCGCTCCCGGATATCTCGTGGTTCCGCTCGTTCAGCACCGTTCGCGATCATCGCGGCAACCCCGCGTGCTACGTGCTGCAGCCGTCGGACGCGTACGCCGCGTACGCGCTGACGCACGCGATGGCGGAGTACGAGGGCGTCTGCTACATGCGGACGCTCCGCGCCGATACCGAGTTCATCTACAGCGATTCGACCGCGTTCAACCTCGGCGGGTTCGAGGTGCTCAACGAAGGCCGCGATGTGCTGCTGTGCGCCTCGGGCTACATGGTCCACGAGGCCAACAAGGCCCTGGACACGCTGGACAAGGCCGGCATCTCGGCGACGCTGGTGGACCTCTACTCGCTGCCGTTTGACACTGATGCGCTGATGGACATCGCCAACCAGAACGGCGGCTTCATCATCTCCATCGAAGACAACTACGGCGGCGGCATCGGCTCGGCCATCGCCGACGCCCTCACCGGCAGCGGCGACGCCTTCACCCTCCGCCAGATGCACGTCCGCCGCATCCCCAAGAGCGCCAAGACCCCCGACGAAGTGCTCGCCATGTGCGGCCTCACCAGCGGCGACATCGTGAAGGAAACGATGAAGCTGCTGCAGGTGGTTTGAGCCTTCAGCCTTCAGCCTTCAGCCTTCAGCCTTCAGCCTTCAGCAGTCAGCAGTGAGACACTTTTTGGTTTGCTGATTTGAGCTTTGCTGATTTGAGATTTGTCCTCCCCGGCCCCGGCGAACTCGCCGGGGCCGTTTTCGTTCCGCCTTCGCAGCCGCGTCACCCGCCATCACCCGCCAGTACATCACCCGCGGCCATCTATGATCACGCTCGCACGCCTCCTCTCTGCGTTGCCCGATCGAGCACCAATGGCCAAGAAAACCCAACCTGTCAGCGCCGCAGCCAAGCACACCGCGCCCACCCCCCCGGCCGCGGCTCGCAAACGCGTCGTCGTTGGCATCTCCGGCGCCTCGGGCGCGCAGTACTCCTGCCGCTTGCTGGAGCAACTGCTCACGCTCGGGCACGAGGTGCATCTGGTCGCGACCGAGTACGGCCGCCAGCTCCTGCACGACGAGCTGGACATCACGAAGCTCGAGCTGGAGCAGCTCACGCCCTCGATCACCGGCACTGAACTGACCGACGCCAAGCGCCGCCTCTTTGTCCATCCGCATAAGGACGTCGGCGCGGTCATCGCCTCCGGCTCGTTCCTCCACGACGGCATGGTGGTGATCCCCTGCAGCAGCACCGCCTGGGCTACATCGCCAGCGGCGCCGGCTCGAATCTCCTGGCCCGGGCCGCGATGGTCACGCTCAAGGAGCGCCGCCCGCTGATCGTCGTGCATCGCGAGAGCCCGCTCTCGCTGGTGGACATCCGCAACATGGAGACGATCACACTCGCCGGCGGCATCATCGCCCCGGCGAACCCCGGCTTCTATCT
>JAIEQQ010000520.1 GCA_019747615.1 Phycisphaerales bacterium | reverse complement strand
GCATCGCGCACGTCCACCGTTGCGGCGGCGACGGATGTCCCGTCGCCATTGAACTCGTGGTTATAGATGTAGACCGGCCGCGTGCGGACCCACCAATCCAGCAGCGTCGCCGACATCGACGCAACCCGTGCCGGCTCGGTGATCGCCCGGTTCGTGGTCTCCAGCGGGTCGGCGCGCAGGTTGTAGAGCTGGGTCGCGGCACCGATGCTCTGCCCGACTGGGTTTGCGTTCACCAGCAGCAACTTCCACCCGTCCTGAATCACCCAGCGGCTGGTCAGCGTGCCCTCGGGATTGCCCACCCGGTAGGTGTTCGAGATCATTGTGTCCTGATCGTGCTTGTAGCTATCTCCGAAGCAGCGGCGGCGGGTGTGCAGCGCAAGGCTCGAGAGCAGATCAATGCCCTGGAGCGTCTCTGGGGCCTGAACGCCCGCGAGCTTCAGCAGCGTGGGCATGATGTCGATGCTTGAGGCGAGCCGGGTGTCGGCGAGCTTCTGGGCGATCGGGCGCGCATCGGTGATGCGACCGGGCTGGAAGAAGATGATCGGCGTCCGCACGCCGTTCTGGAACGGGGTCATCTTCGCGCCGTTGCCGCCGTACGACGGGATCGTTCCGGTTGCCGGCTGCAGCCAGCCGTTGTCCACCATGAACACATAGACCGTGTCGTTCTCAACGCCCTTGGCCTGAAGCATGGCACGGAGCTCGGCCATTGTCGCGTCCAGCCAGTCGATGCACGCGAGGTAGCTGGCCTGCTGCGCGTTGATCTTGCCGGCGTTGATCAGCGCGGTGTATCGACCGGTGTACGCCGATGGCGCGTTAAACGGGCTGTGCGGCAGGAAGGGCGCGTAGGACACGAAGAAGGGCTTGTCCGCCGCGATCGCCTGATCC
Organism: Phycisphaerales bacterium; assembly: GCA_019747615.1. Next base: position 690 of record JAIEQQ010000520.1, on the reverse strand, counting down.
ACGAACGCGCCGATGCGCGTCGTGACGCTGTTGGTCGCACGCCCGATGCTGCCGGCGCCGTTGTCCCCGTAGTTATTGAGGTGGCGAGCGGCGTTGGTCGTTTCGTACCCCGGCTCGGCGTGCGTGAAGCCAGCGCGCTTCGGGTCACCTTCCCACCACTTGCCCGTTTGCAGGCACAGATAGCCCCGCTCGGCCAGGAGGCGCGGCAGCGTCGCGTTGAGCTCCATGTTCCGGCGCATGATGTTGTTGTAGAGGTTGTCCTGATTCTGGCCCCAGCCGATCGCGCTCCCGTTGGCCACGGGGTCGTTGCCGTAGACGCCGTTCTGCACCGGGTTCATCCCGGTCATCAGCGAGACGAGCGAGGGGCGGCAGACGGCGTGGGGCACGTGCCCCATCGCGAACGTGACGCCCTGCGTGAACATCGCGTCGATGGTCGGGGTGAGTGGCCGCACGGGCGCGCCGGTGTTGTCCTTGACCGAGCAATCACCGGTGAAACCGAAGTCGCGGAAGTTCTGATCGTCGGAGGTGATGACGACGATGTTGGGCTGCGCGGATGCCGGAGGTGCGAGCGCAATGACGGCTGCAAGCACGCCGACCTGCGCGAGCGCGACGCGGCAAGCACGGACGGGGGCTCGGCCCGTCGCCGAACGCACACAGGAAGTAGGGAATCATGAAAGCAATACGAGACTC
>JAIEQQ010000633.1 GCA_019747615.1 Phycisphaerales bacterium | reverse complement strand
CGCTCCTGCGCCTTGTGGGAGCGGGACTTGTGGAACGGCGCAACACCATCCGCCTGGACATGGCGGGCCAGAACGAGGGCTTTGAGGCCACCATCGCCGTGACGGGCGAGGCGGGGTTGCTTCAAGCGATCGAGCCGGCGCTCGCCGAGTCCTGGAGCCGATGGTCGGGGGCCATCGAGGACTGGCGTCGGCGAACCGGGGCGGCCAGCCGGCCGTTCCGGGTCACGAAAATCGGCGGCGACGAATGGCGGCTTACCGAGCACGGGCTGCTCGCGAGAGCGGACCTCAGCGTTCCGCTGGACCCGAAGCTGTCCCGCGAGCACGCAGCGGTCATCGCCAGTCGAGAGCGGGTGATCGATTTCGTCATGAAGGCCGGTGCCCTCGAGGATCGCCCGCCGGTTCATGGCACCGGACAGCTTATCTCCTTTCGCGGAGTGTCCGCCGAGACGACCGCACCTCCGATCTCGCCTCCGACCACTCATGTGAACCTGACCAACGCCGCGGATATCGCTGCGGCCTTCCGCGAAGCGATGCTGCCGATGGTGGAGGCCATCGTGGGTGGGGCAGTCCGGGACTCGGGTCGCGCGAAGGCTCCGAATGCACCACACGCCGGCGCGATGTCGTGGCAAGAAGCGATGCGTTTGGCCGAGGAACACGTCAAGAAGCATGGCGGCTTCTTCCCCGGCCGCAACGAACTCGCCAGCATCGTTGGTTGCTCACCAGCGACGATGACGAAAGTGCTCAAGCACTCCGCGTATCTCAAGGCCCGGCGCGCGGAGTCACCGGGGTCGGGCAAGGCCAAGGAGGTTGGTTCGTCCATCGAACACGGCGACACCCCGAGAGTCGCCAAGTCCAAGGAGGAAGCGATTGATGATCGCATCGACGCGGGGGAACGCCACGCGCCGCTGGACGCCTATCACGCGGGTGATGACGAGGCGCCCGCAGATCGCGACGAGACGATCGCGAATCTGATCGCGCAGCAGAGGGCCGAGCGCACGCGGGAGGAACGCCAGGCGAGAGCAGCCAAGAAGCGGCCGGAGCGATAGGTCGTTGCCAAGCTCTGGGCCCGGTAGTCGCGACCAGTCGCGACCGGTCTCAAGCCTGCCAATCCCGAAACATACGACGTAGTCACGCGACCACTTGCGGACTTGTAACCGGGGCCATCGCCCGGGAACGGAGTCGCCGCAATGGCAATCGCGTCCCCAGTCAAGTGTCATGGTTCATCGCAGCCGCCTGTTCTGATCACCGCCGGGGTGATCGCCAGCGAGCTCGGCCAGCCCATCCATCGCGTCGTGCGGGTCTTGGCCACGCGCCCGTGGATCAAGCCGGCCGCCTTGGCAGGTCGGGTCCGACTGTTTGACCGCCGGGCCATCGAGCAGGTCCGCGTCGAGCTCGCCGCGATCGATCGTCGCCGCGTGGTGCTCGGGCGAGGCGGTGCGGCTTGAACACCGCCAACGCTCAGGTTCACACCTCATCGCTCGGTCAAGACCCACGGCGGCTGATCGCGCTCATGCAGCGCATCGGATTCGGCCGGATCGAGTCGCTCCGGGTTGCCGGCGGCCAGCCGGTTCTT
>JAIEQQ010000333.1 GCA_019747615.1 Phycisphaerales bacterium | reverse complement strand
GCCCCGGGGTGGGCGTGGCCTGCGCCGGGTTCGTTCGCTGCGTTCTGGCGCTCATGGGCTTCTCGATCGGTCAATCGACTTGGGTGCCGAAGCTGGAGCGCTTGAACCGTGCGGTGTGGCTCCAGAGCTGGGCACCGCTGGCGTCCTCGATGATGTTGAAGTTGAGCAGGAAGTCGTCGGCCCGCTGGTCTGTGAGTGAGCCGGAGAGTGATGAGCCGCGGGTGATGGAGTTGACGCGGGCGTTGAGGATGTGGGTGGGCTTGTCGGGGCTGGACCAGCTTCGGTAGTTTGCGCCGACGACGCGGGCGAGCGCGTCGTCATCGCGCGGGGCGAAGTAGACGCGGACGTTGCGCTGGCGCAAAAGATCGAGCACGCCGTCGTCGCTCACCACGCGCCACACGGTGGCGAGCTGGTCTGTGCGGGTGAGGCGCTCGCTGGAGAAGTTCTCGAGCTTGTCTACCAGCAGGCGGATCTCGGGGCTTGATGGTGTTCGCCCGCTGAGGAAGGTGCTGGAGGCGAAGGCCTCGCGGACGGATTCGGCCGAGGAGAGGAGTGCCGCGGAGTCGTAGGTGCTGGTGCGGCTGGGCGCGGCGCATCCGGTGAGCGAGGCGAGCGGGATGAGCGAGATCGCCAGCGCGGCGGCGATGCGAAAAGCGCGCGTGAATCCATGCGCGCCATGCGTGATCGACATCGGGCTGTCCGGCATCGCGTGCGTCTTCACGAGCGTCCTCACCCGTTAGCGCACTTCGTCAGAGCGGAAGGACTGCGAGAACACTTCCTGAGCCGACTGCACGTGCGTGAGCGTGGCGCGGAACATGAAGCTGGAGTACGAGCCGCCGGCGCGGGTCAGCTCGCCGAAGTAGCCGTCCAGGACGTAGACGTCGGCCGGGTCGTAGGTGATGGCATTGGAAGCGCGGTTGCCCGTCTCATCAGGGATCAACGGCGCAGCGCCGCGGTTGGTGCCAGAGAACTCGGCCTTGAGTCGCTCAAAGCGGCGCAGATCCTTCACCAGCGTCGCCTGCTTGCGGAAGAAATCCGAGTTGGTGAGCTGGTCGGCCAGGTGCTCGCGGATCGTGATGAAGTCGCCGGTCTCGGTGCCCTTGGTGCGATTCTCAAGCTCGCCCAGCGCCACGATCACCTTTCGTGGCGAGTTCTTGATCCGTGGCTCCTGCGCGATGCGATCGGCGATCGCCTCGGCGACTCGCCCGCTGAAGTCATAGAGCGAATCCACCCGCACCGCGGCCGGGGGCGGCGGCGATTGGTACGGGCGGCTCTGACAGCCCGCAAAGACCGACGCGACAAGGACGAGTGCGGCAACGATCGTGCGTGTGGGGGGCGTGGGGGGGCGGATCATGGGGTCTCCGGCGGGTTCGAGGGTCTGCAAGGGGTCCGAGGTCGCGGGGGCGTTCGCCCGGGACAGTCAACGGTACGGTTCGATCCGCGGCGGGCTGCGGCGATTCGGGCCGTCAGGCCGCGGCGGCCTCCATTCACTTCGCCATCGCGCGGAGCATGGATTCGACAGTCGTCCAAGGCAGGCCGGCCCGGCCGGGGCCTGAGAGTTCGCTTTGCTCG
>JAIEQQ010000443.1 GCA_019747615.1 Phycisphaerales bacterium | reverse complement strand
CGAGCGACGATCGCGAAGCGCCCGGGGCTTGCGATTCTGCGGAGCGATCTGGATGAGATGCTGGTCAACGAGGCGGTCTCGCTGGGGGTTCGATTCGAGCCGCGGACGAGCGCCGCGATTGTCGAGGATGGCGATGGGTGTGGCGATCGTGGCGGAGCGGAGGCAGACGCGCGGGGTGCTCGGGATGGCGATCGCTTGCCGCGATCGCTTCGACTTCGCACGATGGCGGGTGATCGCGTGATCGACGCGGACGTGATCATCTGCGCTGACGGGCTGGGTGGCGCGAGCTGCGGGGCGGATCCGGCGTTCGCCGAGCGTGTTGATGCCGACGGTCGCTTCGGCGTTGGCTGCGTGATTGATGCCGCGGCTTTCGAGCCGGGGCGAATGCCGAGCGCAGGTGAGATCGCGATGTACGTTGCGCCGCACGCGTATGTCGGTCTGGTGCGATTTCGCGATGGGCGGGTCAACCTCGCCGCGGCGGTGGATGTCGCGTGGGCTCGTGATCTTGGTGGCCCGGCGGCTGCGGTGGCCGAGACGCTTCGAATCGCCGGCGGTCCGGTGATCAGCCCCGAGGCGCTGCAGTTGCGTGGCACCTCTCGCCTCACACGCTCACGGACACGCGTCGCCTCGCGCGGCGTGCTGCTGCTGGGCGACAGCGCCGGTTACGTCGAGCCCTTCACCGGCGAGGGCATGGCCTGGGCGCTGGCGGGGGCGATGCAACTGGCAGAACTCGTCGGTTCGGCGGTCGGCGCCAGCGAGCGAGGGACCTCGTGGCGAGATGAGCTTGGGCTCGCGTGGCAGAACTGGCATCAGTCGCACATTCGTTCTCGCCAGCGTTCGTGCGCGATGATCAAGCCGCTGCTGAGGTCGCCGCTGGTGACACGAGCGGGCGTGTGGTCGCTGGCGCATGTGCCGCTTGTGACTTCGATCGCTTCTCGCGTGGCCCGCCATCTTGAGCGGCCGTACTTCGAGGCGAATGGGACGATTGCTCATCACGCGGGCGCGCGACCGCCCGACAACTCTCGATCGAACGACGACGCACGCCTCGTGACACCAGCGACGAGGGTGACCACATGAGCGCCCGAATTGTCAGTCTGGCATGCGTGACACCCGCGCACTTCGCGCAGCAGTCGCAAGCGGCGGACTTCGGCGTTCGGGCCGGCGGGCTTGGAGAGGACAAGGCACGCTTTGCGCGCGTGATCTACGGGCGCTCGGGCGTCAATCAGCGCGCCAGCACGCTGCTGCGATCGAGCACCGAGACGGGCCAGCCGCTGGATCAGGACTTCATACCCACCGGCGGCTGCGGGCCATCGACGGGGGCCCGCATGGATCGCTATTCGAGCGATGCGAAGGCGCTGGCGCTGCGAGCGGCGGGGCAGGCGCTCGAGCGTGCGAACGAGGCGGGCGTTTCGGCGGGCGAGATCACGCACGTCATCACGGTATCGTGTACCGGCTTCGCAGCGCCGGGTGTCGATCACGAGTTGATCGAGCGACTGGGGCTTCGGCGCACTGTGCGACGCTTGCACGTTGGCTATATGGGTTGTCACGGCGCCATCAATGCGCTGGGCGTC
>JAIEQQ010000427.1 GCA_019747615.1 Phycisphaerales bacterium | reverse complement strand
GATGGGGAAGTAGACGGTGATAATGATCGCCTCGCCGAAGGCCGTCGCCTTGCGAACCTCCTTGCTGGCGTCGAAGACGATGTGCAGGCGTTCTTGGAGCGTGAGAAGCCTGCCCTTGTGGTGCTGCTCCTCGGCCAGGCGACGCAGGCAGTTCTCCACGATGATGACCGCGCCGTCCACGATCAGGCCGAAGTCGATCGCGCCCAGGGACATCAGGTTGCCGCTGACCTTGCTCTGCACCATGCCCGTGGCGGTCATGAGCATGGACAAGGGGATCGCCATCGAGCAGATGAGGGCCGCCCGCCAGTTGCCCAGCAGGAGCAGCAGGACCACGATCACCAGGATCGCCCCTTCGAGCAGGTTCTTCTCGACGGTCTTGATCGTCGCGTCCACGAGCTTGGTGCGGTTCAGGACGGTCTTGGCCTTGATCCCGCCGGGAAGAGAGCGCTGGATGGTTGCCATCTTGGCGTCCACCGCGGCGGAGACGGTGCGGCTGTTGGCCCCGATGAGCATGATGGCCGTGCCCACGACCACGTCCTCGCCGTTCTCGCTCGCCGAGCCGGTGCGGAGTTCCCGCCCCAGCCCCACGCCGCCGGGCCGGACCACATCGCGGACGTAGACCGGCACGCCGCTCGTGCTGCCGATCACGATGCTCTCGATCTCCTCGATCGTCTGGATACGCCCGGTGGCGCGGACGAGGTAACTCTCCCCCTTGTGTTCGACGTACCCCGCGCCGGTCGAGACGTTGTTCTTTTCCATCGCCGCGATCACGTCGTGGAAGGTCAGCCCGTACGACACCAGCTTCATCGGGTCGGGCTGCACGTGGTACTGCTTGACGTACCCGCCGATGGCGTCCACGCCCGCGACGTCCTTCACGCCCTTGAGCTGGGGCCGGATGATCCAGTCCTGCACCTCGCGCAGGTACGAGGCGAGTTCGACCTCGGACTTCAGCCGCCGCCCCTCGGGCGTGAGGTACGAGCCGTCCCTCTGCCAGCCGGGCTTGCCGTCCGCGACCGTCGCGCCCTTCCCGTGCGGGTGCTCGTACTCGACTGTGTACATGTAAATCTCGCCGAGCCCCGTGGCGATCGGCCCCATGATCGTCTCGACTCCGGGGGGCAGCGATCCCTTCGCCTGTCCCAGCCGTTCGGACACCTGCTGGCGGGCAAAGTAGATGCTCACGTCGTCGTTGAAGACCGCCGTCACCTGCGCGAAGCCGTTGCGGCTGAGCGAGCGTGTCGATTGCAGGCCCGGGATGCCCGCCAGAGCGTTCTCCATCGTGAACGTCACCTGCTTCTCGACCTCGAAGGGCGAGAGCGACGGCGCCAGGGCGTTGATCTGCACCTGGTTGTTGGTGATGTCGGGCACGGCATCGATGGGGAGCTGTTTGAGCGAGTAGACACCGACCGCCGCGACCAGCGCCGTGAGGATGACGATCAGCCAGCGGTTCTTGATGGAAAAGTGGAGAAGTGCTTCAAGCATGGGGGGCTCCCTTTGCGACGGATGGGTTCAGTGCTCGTGCGCTGCGGAGCCCTTGGCGAGCTCGGCCTTGAGGATGAACGTGCCGGCAATG
>JAIEQQ010000097.1 GCA_019747615.1 Phycisphaerales bacterium | reverse complement strand
CGACGCCCGCACCCTTAATCCCCGGCGCCACACCGCCGCCGCGCGCGCCCGCGGCCTCCGGCATCCCCGCATCGCCACCGCCCGCGGCCCCGGCGATCGACAATCGTGACGAGAACGGCCGACGTCGCGACATGGGCGAGCCGATCAAGCTCGCGTTCAACTCGGTGCGTGTCGAGCAACTCATGACCTTTATTGCCGAGTCCACCGGCAAGGCGGTGCTGCCGCAGCAGGAGATCTTGGCCCGCACTGTCGCGGTCATCTCCGATCGCCCGCTGCCGCGCCAACAGGCGCTGGACCTGGTCTTCCTCGCGCTCCAGCAGCGGGGCGTCGCGGTGATCGAAACGCCGGACATCATTTTCCTGCGTGATCAGGTCGACGTCGACCGCCAGAGCGTGCCGGTGCTGGGCCCTGAGACGAGCACGCTGACGCGCACCGACATCGGCTCGATCGTCCAGAAGATCTTCCTGCTCCGGTTCGCGAACGCCGCGAACGTCGGCGAGGTCATCAAGAACTCGATCCCCGACTTTGCCAAGATGGCGGTGGATGCCGAGTCAAACCAGGTGCTCGTCACCGGGCCGATCATCATCCTGCAGCGGCTCGAACGCGTGATCATGACGCTCGACCGCCCGCAAGCGGCAACGCCGGTCACCGAGACGTTTCAACTTCGCTTCGCCGATGCGGAGTTGATCGCGGCCAACATTCGCGATCTCTACGGCGCCACCTCGAACACCCAGCGGCAGAATCAGGGCGGCGGGCAGCAAATTCCAAATCAGTTCCGCTTCCCCGGCGGCGGAAACAACGGTGGCGGTGGCGGCGGCGGTGGTGGTGGTGGTGGGGGCAACCGGCGCGGCGATGCCGGCTTCAACGACGACGATGTCGCGCTCCAGGGCCCAGCCGCCCGAGCCGCGACGCCACAAGGCGGCGCGACCGCGGCGTCCGCTCCCCGCGTCATCGCCAACACGCAGCAGAACTCGATCACCGTCCTGGCCGAGCCGGACGTGATGGCCGCGATCCGCCGCCAGATCATGGAAGAGTGGGACCAGCCGCTATCTGAAGAGGCGGTCGTGCCAAAGGTCTACGACCTGAAGAACACCGATCCGGTGAAGGTCAAGGCGGTGCTCGAAGGTCTCTTTGGCAACGGCCAGGGCACGACGCAGCAACGCACGACCGTCGGTCGGCTGGCCGGTCAGTTCACGTTCCAGGCTGTGCCGGATGCCGGCAGGCTTGTCGTCGTGGGCAAGAGCCCGGACAACATCAGCGTGATCGACCGCATCATCCAGGATTTGGATCAGCCGATGGTCTCGGGCCTCCCCGAGGTTGTCGAGCTCAAGCACGCCAATGCCGAAGACCTGGCCGAGCAGCTCAACACGCTGCTGGCGCAGGAGGGCACGCTGGCGCAGATCCGCCGCACCGATACCACGCTCTCCACGGCTCGCACGGGCACCTCGCCGTTCGCTCAGGATGGCACAACCGACACCGCGAACAACAACCAGAACACCAACACCGCCGCCAACCGCATGGACATGTGGTGGGGCCGCGCACGCGTGCCGACGGACAACGCCGGGACGAG
>JAIEQQ010000398.1 GCA_019747615.1 Phycisphaerales bacterium | reverse complement strand
GCACGCCAACGACCTGCGAATACGTCATGCCCAGGCCGGTCGACGGATCATCAAACTGCGGCTTGCGCCCCAGAAACTTGATCAGGTCTCCCACGCGATCCGGCACGCTCGCCTTCACTGCGACCTGCTGGCCCGCGTCGCGGAAGTACAGCCGCACCGGGCGCGTCGGGTCCGTGTTGCCCTCGCTCTTGACGCCATCGTTCACCAGCATGAACCGGTCTCGCCACGTTGACACCAGCGAGAACTTGTTCATCCGCACGTCGTTGCCGAAGACCACGATCCGCGGCTCGCCCTGCTGCGTCACATAGACCAACTCCTCGCGGCTCGGCACGAGGTCCAGCGTGAATCGCCCGTCAACGCGAGTCCGATCGATCGCCGGATCTTGACGCTTGGCCAAGGCCTCGTACGCCGCGATGCGGGTCTCGAGGCTCGGCGCGTTCAGCAGTTCGCGCAGCGCGACGTCGATGGTCGGATTGAACGGCATCTCACCCAGCAGCACGATCGCCTCACCCCGCATCGACGCTGGCACAGACGTGCCGGCGGTCGCGGCGGTATCGCCCGCGCCGGCCATCGCACGCAAGTACGGCACCGCTCGCATATCGCCGAGCTTCGCGCCGGCTCGCAGCGCCGCCAAGCGAGGCAGCAACTCCGGCGCGTCGTACAGCGGCTGCAGGAACGGGATCGCCGGCTTGCCCAGCGCGACCAGCGCCCACGACAGGTCCTCGGTCAGCGCGGTGTTCTCACGCAGCTCATCGGTGTACCGCTTGGCGTACTCGTCAACGAACGCCGACTCGATCGGCACAAACTGCAGCAGCTTCACGAACTCCGCCGACTTGTCTCGGAAGGCGCGCGGAACGCGCACCGCGACGCTCTGATCATTCCGGCCGCGGGCGGTCTGGCCCTCGTCGCCGGGTCCGCTGGGGAACGCGGTATTGACCGCTGCGACGATGCTCGATGCTCGCGCGTGCGACGGGCTGTCCAGCAGGAGTTCGAGCGAGAGCGGATCGGTGACCACGCCGCCATCCATCACGCGCCCCACGGTCCGCGTGATGCCGTCATCGGCGGTGTCATCAGAGCCGAGCGCGGCCGCCACCGTCGGTGCCGCGTCGCGCAGCGCGAAGGGATTCAGGAACACCGGCCCGGCGGCGGTCGCGAGCTTGCGAGATCGCGTGGACCCGAACGGCGACGCCGGGCCCAGCCGCATCTCGGTTGACCACAGTTGCCCGCCCTCCAGACTCGTCACGCTCGAGCCCGGCAGCGTCGAGACGCGCACATCAAAAACACTGTTGAGCGGCGAGCCCGGAGAGATCACGCCCTGCACCAACACCACCGCCACGCGCTTATCCGCCAGCACCTGTCGCGGCGTCATCTGCGCCAGCGGCCCGCTCTCGAGCAGCCCGCCCTTGCCGATCCCCCCCATCGCGAGCTCGCGCTCCATCGTCGTTTGGATCTGCACGGGCAGCGGGCCGCCGCCGGTGTTGTTCAGCCCGACAACGAGGCCGAAGCCTGAGACGAGGATCGGCTCGGTGCCGCGAAGCGTGCACTGCGCGCCGACCGTCTGTCGGA
>JAIEQQ010000353.1 GCA_019747615.1 Phycisphaerales bacterium | reverse complement strand
CCGCGAGCGAGAACCCTTCGCGTTCCTGCTCACGTGACGAGACGCGTGCCAGTGCAACGTAGCGCTTCATGATGATCGCTCTTGGCTAATGCTCTGAACAACTGCCCCGCATTCAGGATAATTGTAACCGAATCTTCCGCCGAGAGTGGCTGCGCGTAGTATTTCTGCCAGACCCTGATGGTCAAATGCACGAGGTCGAGCGTGATCCAGCTCGGCGTGCCGGGTGGGAGTTCGGGGGGAGCGCTGGTGTGCGTTGAGCCGGCTGATACCTGCGACGGCGCCGGTCCCGACCCATTGCGGTGTATGGCGTTCACTTTGGAATCATGGCGGCGGTTCATGGGAACCCGCTCCGTCGGCGCTGACCGACGAAGAGGAAGGAGTAGAAATGAACTCAGAGTGCTTGCGCGGACGCTTCGGATGACGAGCGGACTGATGTATCCCCGTCGACCGCAGGCGTCGGAATCGCGACGACCAGACGGTCTGATCGCGGCGTGCTGCTCCGCGACGCTTCGAGCGCCCGATTCATCTGGCGAGCGCGGAGGGCCGCCCATGATCCCCAAAGGGCCCATGCCAAGGGACGGAGCCCGGGGCTGTCGAACCACGGCAAGCACACCAGCAACGCGAAGGCTGCCAGCGACGCTCCGAGGTCGACCCAGCTACGCAGGTACACCCCGAGGCCGATCGGCCCGCACAAGAATCCGATCATGAACGCCTTGCGGGGGTCACGCACCTGGTCGCGGCGTGGGGGAGTAAGTGAACGCTTGACGTTGTTCCAAGTGAGCTGGAGATTCATGACGCAGTTCCTTTCTGATTGAACGGAATGACGTGAGTGGGACACGGGACGTTTGCCGCCCCGAACGACGGCACGGCAAACGCGGTGAACGTCGTGGGCGGCGGCCGCGCGATCAGGCGGACGGCGTCGCGTCGGTCGGGACCGACTCGCGCTTCGTCGCTGTGACGCGATCAAGCTCGGCGTGCTTGGTGTTCGAGTTGCGGATGCGGACCGCGGCCCAGACGCCGCACACGGTCCACAGGACCGGGGCGGCGATGCCCCCGGTCACGAGCGAGCCGATGATGACCATCCCGAGCGACATCGCGAAATCGGTGACGCTGCCGAGGTACACCCCGACCCCGATCGGCCCGAAGACGAAGCCCAGAAGGAACCCGACGAACGGGTTCTTCCCGCGTTTTACCGGCGGCATGGTTTCCGAGTGTTTGAAGGCGTGCTGAACGAGATGCGTGTAAGCGTGTGCAGACATGTACGAACTCCTAGAAAAATGACAGAACAACCGGAACGTTTCCAAATCGACAAGGAGACAGCTGCACCGCCAACGCAGCGGCGCATGGACGAACGACGAGCGGCGGACGACCTGCCAATCGGGGGTATTCAGTTCAGCGGAGCGGGCACATGGCCCGCCTGCTACATCTCACGGCCCGAGCGATAGATCTCGGGCGCTTCCTTGGCTTGGTCAGTGGCTTGCGACTGGTCTGGAGTTTGGGCGTTGCCTTCCTGGCCCTTCATGTACATCACGTGGGCGTGGCCTGTGAAGAGCGCCGCAGCGAG
>JAIEQQ010000497.1 GCA_019747615.1 Phycisphaerales bacterium | reverse complement strand
AACCGAGGCTCAACGGATGAGCCAGCCGGAGGGTGTGGTGAGTTGACTTCGGGGACGGTTCTTCAACGCCCTGCTAGAGCAAAAGACTGCATTTATCCATCAGTTTCTCCGCCGCATCGCAGACGACTTTGTTGTACCTGAGTGAAGCGTCGCATTGAGCGTGGGGGGCACGGGGGCGTGGGGGCGTGGCACTGATCCGGCTTTGCGGATCAGTGTGTCTTGAGGGTGCGTGTCTCTGAACGGTTCTGCATTCAGTGCTCGCCGAGACTCTCATGTCCAGGATCACCGATCCCGCGGCGGGATCAGTGACGGTGGAGATCCAATGCCACGCACCCGCCGGTCAGCCTTCAGGCGTATCGATCAACTGCTGGAGCCGCTGGCCGAGCTCGCCGGGCATTCGAGCAACCCAAGAGCCGTCGATCAGACCGACGCTGAGCATGTCCAGCAGATGGACCTGATCCTTTCGTCGAAACACAGTGAGCTTGACGCGCACAAGCGCTTCGAGGCTCACGACCGAAAGCCCGCCGATATCGCCAGACTCGGCCACCTCGGGATTCGCCGTGAGATCATCCGGGCGAACACGTTCGCCGGCGAAGAGCAGATGAATCGCACTGCGGGGCGACGCCTCAGCGGAGTCGAGAAACATGTCCAGACTCGCTGCGTGCCGGTAGACAAACCCCGCGGCCTCGAGGGCGGCGCGAGCCGCCGGAAGATCATCCCGCCGAAGCAGAATGTCCACGTCCTGCGTGTTTCGCACCGCCGCGACATCGACCGTCGCCACCCACGCCGCGACCGCGTTCCCACCGACAACACAGTGCGACACCCCCGCACCCCGAAGCGCAGCCGTCGCCTTCAGCATCCGCTGCCGAACAAGTTCCACGGCGTACACCATCCGCTGTAAGGGATCCGTCGGCACTGGAACGCTCGTCGCCACGGCTGATTGTACCGCCCGCGCACTTCCGCGATTGCACGATCTCGCGAGCGATTGCCGATACCCTCTGATCATGCCCGCGGCCTTGACAACTCGCCCCGACGAGCGCTCGCTCTTTGACGCGCCGCAGACCACGCCGCGTGAGCCGGACAGCGGTGCCGCGCCCGCGTCGTCGGACGCTCTGGCTTCGTCCGACGCCATGGCCTCGCCCGGCGCCACGGACGCGACGGAGCCCATGAGTCGTCCGGACTCGGTCGCAGATTCGAGTGCCGACGCTGGCCCGACGCCCGAGCCTCAGGCGATCGCTCAGGAGCAGCCGTCATCGCAGCCCGTGCTGACTGATCCCGACGCAACCGATCTCGACCCCACCGACATCGAACCCCCCGCACCCCCCGCGCCGCAGGCGACGATCACCGCCGCAGCCCCCGCCCGCCGCGGCCCGCTCATCGATGCCGGCTGGCTCTTCCTCATCTCCGGCGTCGCGTTGATCTCGTTTACCGTCATCATCCCCGCGTACAACGATCTGCAAGACGCCCGCTTCTATCGCGAGCGCATGCGCCTGGCCGAGGATCATCGCGAGCTGCGCCTGAGCCGCTACCAGGAATCCCAAAGCGCCCTGAACCGCGCCGATG
>JAIEQQ010000475.1 GCA_019747615.1 Phycisphaerales bacterium | reverse complement strand
GACACGCCGACGAGTCGCAGATCGCAGGTGATGGCGATGCGGAGGGGGGCGAGGGCAGCGAGATCCCCGGTCCGGCGACGCCGCTGAGTCGTCATGGGTTCCCGGGCGTTCGCGTGCTGACGATCATCGGTGTGGTCGTGATGCTCGCAGGGGCGGTCATCAACGCCGGCGCGTCATACGGCCTGCCGGGCGAGTCGTCGTTCTGGATGATCGTCGGGCGCGGGCTGCTGATCTTGTTCCTGGCGGTGATTCACACCGGCACGGGCATCGGCGCGCTGGTGATCGCGGCGTTCTTTTTGCAACGCAAAGCCGCGGCGTCGCCGAAGACGCAGGGCGGTGTCAGCGGCTGGGAGCTTGGCGCGGCGCGGATGTTCGTCGCCGTCAGCGTGTTCTTGCTGGTCAGCTCGGTGGCGCTGCCGGCGCTGGGCTGGTTCGGCGTCGTGCTGATGACACTCGCGGGGGCGGGGGCGTACTGGGGTGCGATCTGGGCGCTCTTCCGGCTGCCGGCACGCGAGACGACCACGCTGATGCTCTGTCACGCGGCGCTCTACGCGCTCTTGTCGCTGGGAACTGCGCTGAGCACGCGACTGGAGCAGGGCAGGCTGCCGGCAAACATGCGCGGCGCCCCGGCGTCGAGCCTCTGATGCGCGAATCCCGCCGCCTGTGCGGGGGCTCGCGTCTTCTCTATACTCCGCCTTGACGACCGCTCATGGAGGATCTTCCGAATGCTCGCCAGCTTTACGCCCGCATCGACATTTGTACCCCCCGCCCTCGACGCTGCGCGTTGGGAGAATCTCGCGCCGCTCTACGCCGAGTTGATCACGCGTGAGTTGCGCTCGAAGGCCGATGTCGAGAGGTTGCTGATGGACCGATCGGAGCTGGACGCCGCGGCGAGCGAGGCTGGCAGCCAGCTTGAGATCAACATGACCTGCGCGACCAACGACGTCGCGATCAAGAACGCGTACATGGCGTTCGTCGATGATGTCGAGCCGAAGCTGAAGGAAGTGAGCTTCGAGCTGGATCGCAAGCTGGTGCAGTGCCCGTTCCTGGCCGAGCTGGACCCGGCGAGGTACGCGGTTCTCGTCCGCGATCTGCGCAGCGCTGTCGAGCTCTTTCGCCCGGAGAACATCGCGATCGAAACCGAGCTCACCAAACTCAACACGGAGTATCAGGAACTCAGCGGCAAGATGACCGTCACGTTTCAGGGCCAGGAGCGCACGCTCCAGCAGATGGGCAAGTACCAGGAAGAGCTCGACCGCTCGGTGCGTGAAGACGCCTGGCGACTGACGGCGGCGCGAAGGTTCACCGATCGCGAGGCGATGGACGAGATCTTTGACAAGATGATGGTGCTGCGCCAGCGCGTCGCGGTCAACGCGGGGTTCAAGGATTATCGCGACTACGCCTTCAAGGCACGCCGGCGGTTCGATTACACCGTGGCCGATTGCGACAACTTCGCGTCGGGTGTAGAGAAGTCGGTGGTGCCGACGCTGCGGCGGTTGCACGCCGAGCGTGCGCGGGCGATGGGCCTCGCGAAGGCCCGGCCTTGGGACCTTTCGG
>JAIEQQ010000626.1 GCA_019747615.1 Phycisphaerales bacterium | reverse complement strand
GACCGCCAGCGGCAGCGACCACGCGCGGCTTCGCGAGCTGCGCTCGTCGCTGCGCCCGCGATTGATGGGCTCGGTGCTGTGCGATCAACCGGGCTTTGCGCGTCGCTTTGAGGCGACGCTGGAGCACATGTGGGATCAGTTCGCCCGGGGGCGTATCTGAGGACGATCGCGATGCCAGTCCCGCCGGGGATAATCAGCCAGTTCGAGCGGGCGCTACGCGAAGGTCGATTCGCGCAGGCGATCGCGCACGCCGAGCGCGCGGTGGCCCTCAGCCCGGCGGACGCGATCGCGATGGACATGCTGCGCACGGCGCTGTACGGGGCCGGGCGATACGCCGAATCGCTCACCCAGGCACGGGGCGTTGTCGAGCTGATCCCCGCGCACGCCGGCTCGTGGGCATCGCTGGGGTTTGTGCTCGCGCGAGTGGGCAAGCACGAGGACGCTGCGGGTGCGTTCTCGCGTGCGGAGTCGCTCGACGGCGCGACGCCGGGGTACGCGATCGAGCGGATCACCGCGCTGATCCACGCGGGGCTGCTGGCGGAGGCGGAGATCGCCGCGCGGGGAGCGATCGCGCGGTTCGGATCGTTGCCCGAGCTGGTGTTTCGACTCTCAACATCGCTGTGCGAGCAGGGCCGCACGGCGGAAGCCGCGGCGGAGCTGTCGGCCGCGCTGTTCGCCGACCCGGCGAACGCGCAGCTCGCTCTGACGCAGTGCAGCATCGGCGTGTACTCGGACTCGATCTCGCCCGATGCGCTCAGCGCGATGCACCGGAACTTCGGGCGGATCATCACGCACGGGGTGTCGCAGGTCTCCGGCACATCGGGCAACGATCGCACGCATGCGAAGGCAGCTGGGCCATCCACACCGAACCACCCACGCGCCGGGCGCGGCGCGGGCGGGCGAGTTCGCGTCGGCATTGTGAGCTCGGACTTTCGCGCCCACTCCGTCGCGTGGTTCGCGCGGGGCGTGCTCTGCGGGCTTGATCGGCAGCGCTTCGAGACGCGCGTGTACTCGACGTCGGCGCGCACAGACTCGGTTACGACGCAGTTGCAGGACGCGACCGTCGCAGCCGGCGGCGTGTGGATCCCAAGCGCCGGGCTCAGCGCCAAAGACCTACGCACGCGGCTGCTGGCCGATCGCATCGATCTGCTCCTGGATCTCAACGGCCTGACCGAGGGCGGCTGCTGGGAGGTGCTCGCCCAGCGCGCCGCGCCGGTGCAGTGCTCATTCCTGGGCTATCCGCATACAACGGGCCTGGCGAGCGTGGACTATCGGCTAGTTGATGAGCGGACGGACCCGCGCGAGCCGCGTGTGGATGCGTGGCATGTTGAGCGGCTGATCCGTATGGACACGTGCTTCTTGTGCTATCGACCGGCCAGCAACGCGGAGTTGCCCGATGTTGCGAGGCGCGCCGCTGCGGGTGGTGATGGTGGTGATGGCGCCGGCGCGGTGGTCTTCGGCTCATTCAATCGGCTCGCGAAGGTGAGCCCGCGTTGCAAGCGGGCGTGGGCGAACGTGCTGCATCGCGTGCCGGGTTCGCGGCTGGTGATCA
>JAIEQQ010000592.1 GCA_019747615.1 Phycisphaerales bacterium | reverse complement strand
CGCTATTTTGCGGCCTGGCGGGCGCTTGATGCCACGGCCTGGACGGCCTGTTTCGCCCCCGATGCTGTCAGCCACGAACCCTATGGCGCGACGCCGGTTCAAGGACATGCCGCGCTCAAGACGCTCTTTCACTCCATCGCCGGCGCCCTGCAGGAAGTCACCATCCATGCCCAGGAAACACACGTCTCCCACAACCGGGCAGCGGTCCTGTTCCATGGCCAGGGAATCGGGAAGAACGGGAAGCCTGTCGAAGTGAAGGGGATCGATGTGTTCGAGTTCAATGAAGCCGGCGGGATCCAGACCTTCTGGGCCTACTGGGATCCCGCCGCCGTCCTGGCTAAATTGCGCGGCTGAGTCGTCCGCTCTTACTGACAGCCGACGGGGATGAACCCCGTGCCGAAAATCCGGTTCAACGCGATGTAGCGCGCGTTGTCATAGAACGAGTAGCTCGGTCCCCGCTGGTTCTGACCGCTCGGATCACTCCCGTAGGACGGATCGGAGCCAAAGAAAAATCCGCCTCTGGTCTTCTCATTCAACCGGACCCACTCCCAAAACATCCCGCAGATGTCACCGCGGTTTCCTGTCGTTGAGGCATGCCAGTCTTTGGCCCAATCGGGAACCGGCTGCATTCCACTGACAGGGCCATATCCCTGGGACACAGGAGCCTGGTAGGGCGGATTGCCGATCGTGCGGGGAATGAGCGGCATGTTATCCAATGAGGGAACCACCGACAAGGGCTTCAACGACATCGCGCGACAGCCGGGTCTTTCTTTATTCGTATAGACCGACGTCCCGTCGGCTTGCGGACATTCCCACGTGTCTGACGGTTCGGACGGAGGCGGGGTATCGCTGTGGGCAGGACTCACAGCGGTCAACGCGACCAGCGTCATGACGGAAAGGATCTGGTTCAGGCCCATGGAGCACCTCCGGGGAAAAATTGTGACGGCGCACCGGACGCTCTTCAGCACCAAGATGCGGCTCGCGTCATGAGAACTCCAGCCTACGCAATGGAGGCCGCGGGAGTCTATGCCACTTTGGAGGGGGAATGGCAGAGCGGGAGCGGGTTTGCCGCGATCACGTGCGCGCGATTGAACACCCGGGGCGCTTAGTGAAACTGCCGGAGCAGCGTGACCGGATCGGCCGCAACCAACGACGGCAAGACGCGATCCGCCTCGCACAATTCATCGACTGCATAGGTCGTCGCCAAGGCGAGCACGGGCATTCCGGCGGCCCGGGCCGATCGAATACCGGCCTTCGAGTCTTCAATGACCAGACACTCGCCGGCCGTCAACGGAGGCTGCACGACGTCGTTCAACCGGCTCAACGCCAACCGATAGATAGCCGGATCAGGCTTTCCGACCGGACAATCCTCCGCCGATACGATCAGGGCAACGGCCTGTTCGATCGCGGTCCCGCGAAGCGCCCGGTCAATCTGCTCACGGCGGCCACCGGAGGCGATCGCCAGACGACACAACGGCCGGGCGGCTTGCACAAACTCGATTACACCGGGAAAGAGCTCCGGCTTCTGGGCGGCGGGATGG
>JAIEQQ010000518.1 GCA_019747615.1 Phycisphaerales bacterium | reverse complement strand
CGCCGCCGATGCGGGCGATCTTGCGGCATTTGGGATGGCAGTGAGCCGTCAGCCTTTAGCCGCCAGCCTTTAGCCGCCAGCCTTCAGCCCGATGCCCAGTGCCCAATGCCCAGTGCCCAATGCCCAGTGCCGCCTAACTCACAACCGCCACGCGGCCGATGGCCATGATGGCGACGGTGATGAGGGCAAAGAGCAGGGCCGCGAGTTGGAACGGGCGATCGCTGATGGCCAGTTCGGTGGGGTCGTCGTAGCGACCGCGCTCCAGGAGCAGGATGGCGCGGAGCAGGGCGAAGGTGGCCGGGAGCATGGTGATCCAGAGGAGATTCATGCCGTAGGTGCGGCGTGCGGGCGCGCTGGTGACGTAGACGGAGTAGGTGACCAGACATGCGACGGCGGTGACGACGACGACCATGCGCAGGAGGTCTTCGGTGTATTGGGCTTGGACGCTGCGGGCGCTGGCGGCGTTTTCTTCGCCCATCGTGCGGCGCTCGCCCAGGCGCTTGCCGAAGGCCAGGAACATCGCCAGGAAGAGCGTGACGTTCAGGAGCCAGGCTGAGGGCTCGACCATCACGGCGGCGCAGCCGGCGAGCACGCGAAGGACGAAGCCCATCGAGAGGCTCATGACGTCAACGATCGCGACGTTCTTGAACCAGATCGAGTAGGCGATGGTGTTGATGATGTAGGCGACGACGATGATCGTGGTGAGGAGCGCCGCGAGCACGGGGGAGTGCGTGGCGACCGGCGGCGCGGCTCCGGCGAGCATGGCGAGCCAAGGCAGCGCCAGTGCGATCGCCAGACAGGCCCCCGAGGCGCTGAGCGCGTGCGTGACGTTGATCGTGCCCGCAGCGAGCGGGCGGCGGCGCTTGCGCGGGTGCGTGCGATCGACTTCGCGATCGCGGAGGTCGTTGATGACGTAGCAGCCGCTGGAGGCGAACCCGAAGGCGAGGAACGCCGCGACGACGGCGAGCGCCGAGTGCCAGGAGTCCAGGGCCTGGCCGTAGAGCGGGCCGACGACGACGAAGGCACCCTTGGTCCACTGGTGGAGGCGGAGGAGTTTGAGCCACGCGGCCAAGCCGCGCGGGGCTGGGCGTGTGGTCAGGTCTACCGTGGGCGAGATCGAGGGGCTTTGTGACATTCGAGTGGGCGCGGTCTTGTGATGCTGATGTTGTCGCGGGGCGAGTTGGAACACCTTCATCGGATTCGCGGGCAACCATTGCCCAAGGATCGCGAGTCATCCAGCCGATCAAGAGCCTAGCAGATGTCACCACCCGCGTCGGAAGGCGTTATGAGACCGAGCCCAGCACCCGATCCGGCCTCGCCGGCGGTCGATGATCGCGTGCCCGCGGCGGGGGAGCTCTCTCAAGTGGCCGCGTCGATCTTTACGACCGGGCCGTTTCTGTTTCGGCAGTTGCAGCGGTTTCGGCCGTATATCTGTCCGTTCGAGGAGTTGATCCGGCACGTCCCGGCGGGCGCGAGCGTGCTTGATGTGGGTTGCGGCGGAGGGCTGTGGTTGCACCTGCTGAGTGCGACGGGG
>JAIEQQ010000577.1 GCA_019747615.1 Phycisphaerales bacterium | reverse complement strand
CTGGCAACCGCCAGCAGACGATCACGATCCGACCAGCCGACCGGCAGCACACGCAGCACCCGCGGCTTGCCCACCGTCAGCGTCCCAGTCTTATCAAACGCCACGCTCGACAGCCTCGCCAATCTCGCGATCGCCGAGCCGCCCTTGAACAGCACGCCCCCGCGCGCCGCGCGGCTGATGGCCGCGAGCGTCGCCGTCGGCGTCGCGATGATCAATGCACAGGGCGAAGCCACGATCAGGAGCGTGATCGCGATATACGCCGCGTCCGAAGCGCTGCGGCCCACGGGCAACCAGAAGACCAGGAAGGCCACGATCGCGCCGGCGAACACGCTGATCGCGTACGGCTGACTCAGGCGATCGATTTTCTGCTGGATCGGCTCGCGCTGCTGCTGCGCCGTGGTGACAAGATTGAGGATCTTCTGGAGCGAAGACTGCGTCGCTGGCCGCAGCACCGTCGCTTCGATCGGGTTGCCGACGTTGATCGTCCCCGCGAAGAGCTCCGCGCCCGCCTTCACGTCCCGCGGCATCGATTCGCCGGTGAGATTCGCCTGATTGATCGACGACTCGCCCGCGACCACCGACGAATCCACGGGCACGATCTCGCCCGGCAAGATCCGCACCCGATCGCCCGGCACGAGCGCCTCGGGCTCGACCTTCTCCCAGGCGTCGGCGTCGTCCGCCGCGGCGCCGCTGCGGAGTCGAAGAGCGCTGGTGGGCATGAGCTTGTGCAGAGCTTCAACGGCGCGCGTGGTGCGCTGCAGCGCCAGTTCCTCAAGCGCGCCCGAGAGCACAAAGAGGAATAGCAGCAGCGCACCCTCGGACGCGGCCCCGATGAACGCCGCGAGGACCGCACCGACAAACATCAGCACATCGATGTCAAAGACGCCGCCACGCAAAGCCTCCAGCGCCGCCCGCCCGCCATGAAACGAACCGATCGCCAGCGCCAGATACGCGCACACGCTGGAGGCGATGAGCATCGACGAGCCCGGCTCACCCGTGTGCGACAGCACGAAGCCCACGACCAGCAACACACCGGCAATCCCCGCGCTGAACAGCTCGCCCCAGGGGGTCAGGATGAAGTTCGTCTGTTTCTCTTTGGTTGGAGGCATCTACAAGAACAGTACGTTCGCTCGTGACCAGCAGTGCTCGGAAGTCATCGAGGCAAACGTCTACAACAGTGCCCTCCCCCGCTCTTGCGGGGGAGGTGGCGAGTCCTCAAGCCTGAGGAAACGCCCCGCGCCAGCTCCAGATCGGAATACCCTCAAGCGTGAAACCCGTCCGCGAGGATGCCGCGTTGATCCGACGCTTGCAGGCACTGCGAAACGTGCCCAGCAAGGATCTGGCCCTGCGCGCCGAGTTCGGCGCGCTCAGCAAGTCCATCAAGCGTCAGGCCCGCAGCGTCGGCGGGCTCGGTGCCGCGCTCGTGCAGATGCTCCCGCCCGAGCTCGCCGACCGCATCGAGATCGTCAGCATGGCGCGCGGCATCCTCACCGTTCGCGCCGCCGACGCCTCCATCAAGTTCCAGGTCGATCG
>JAIEQQ010000391.1 GCA_019747615.1 Phycisphaerales bacterium | reverse complement strand
CCTCGTGGCTCTGCCGGTAGGCGCCGCGATCGCGGTCGGCCGCTTTCCCGGGCGACGGCCGGTCATCGTGCTGTTCAATGCGCTCATGGGCTTGCCTCCCGTCGTCGTCGGGCTCGCGGTGTACCTGCTGCTGTCACGGTCCGGCCCCTTGGGCAGTATGGGCATCCTGTTTACCCCGCCGGCGATGGTGATCGCACAGGCGATTCTGGTCGCGCCGATCATCGCGGCACTGACGCGTCAGATCATCGAGGACGCCTGGGACGAGTATCGCGAGCAGCTGCGGTCGTTAGGCTCGAATACGCTGCGTTCGGCGATCACGCTGCTATGGGATACGCGTTTTTCTCTGCTGACCGCGGTGCTGGCGGGACTCGGACGTGCGACGGCCGAAGTCGGTGCCGTCATGATCGTCGGCGGCAATATCGACGGCGTCACGCGTGTGATGACCACGGCCATCGCGCTGGAAACGAGCAAGGGCGATCTCGCCTTGGCGCTCGCACTGGGGGGCGTGCTGCTGCTGCTCGTCGTGCTTTTGAACACCACGGCGTATCTGATCACCGATGCCGCGCGCCGCAGCTATGGTTGACTCCGGCCGCATGCTCGCGCTGGAAAGTGTGAGCTATCGGGTCGGCGGCAAATCGATTGTCGAGGATGTCACGCTCGAGCTCGGCGCGCGCACGCGTACCATAGTGCTCGGCCCCAACGGCGCGGGTAAGAGCGTGCTGATGCGTCTCTGCCACGGACTGCTGACCCCGAGCACTGGTCGAATCCGCTGGATAGGGGAGACGGCGACACCGGTGCGGCAAGCCATGGTGTTCCAGCGGCCGGTCCTGCTGCGCAGGTCAGTGCTGGCAAACGTGCTGCATGCGCTGGCGCTCGCCGACGTACCACGTGCAATGCGCATGGACATCGCTTTTTCCGCACTGGCTAAGGTTGGCTTGCAGGAAGCATGGGGACGATCTGCACGCGTGCTGTCGGGGGGAGAACAGCAGAGACTAGCCTTGGCTCGAGCGTGGGCGTTGTCGCCCGAGGTTTTGTTTCTCGATGAGCCCTGCGCCAGCCTCGATCCCACCGCAACGCGACAGGTGGAGCAAATTATCCAGGCAATTCACGCCACCGGGACCAAGGTGATCATGACCACGCACAGCCTGGGGCAGGCGCGACGCATGGGGGATGAGATCGTGTTTCTTGCTCAAGGGCGGATCGTCGAGCATGCCAGTGTGGAATCGTTCTTTCGTGCGCCGTCTTCCCCCGAGGCAGCTGCGTTCATTCAAGGAGAATTGCCGTGGTAAGCAGCGTTGTGCGCGCACTATGCGCATGGACTGCCACGTTGGTCGTCGTGTCGACGGCCGCAGCCGCGGAGCCGTTCATCACGGTGGCTTCGACGACATCCACCGAGCAATCCGGCCTCTTCAAGCATCTACTACCCCTGTTCACGCAGCAATCCGGCACCCAGGTCCGGGTGATCGCCCTGGGCACGGGTCAAGCCCTCGATATGGCGCGACGCGGCGATACCGACGTCGTGTTCGTGCATG
>JAIEQQ010000563.1 GCA_019747615.1 Phycisphaerales bacterium | reverse complement strand
GGCCCACATCGTCGCCTACGGCCTCAACGAGCCCGAAGCCCGCCGCGCCGCGACCACGCTCATCAAAGCACAATCCCCACCGCCGCAACGCAAGCCCAAGACGCAAGACACGTCAGAAGCAAAGCCCACGCCCGAAGCACAAGGCACGCCCGCGGTGCACCAAAGCTCGCCGACTCCCGAGCCTTCGGGTACCCCCTCTCTCCGAGAGGGGTCAATCACCACCGCCCCCGCAAAGCCAGCACCCAACAAACAGTCCGAGCCCGTTCCGATGTGCGATGTGGCCATGTGCGATGTAGCCATGTCCAACGTGGCGATGTCCAACGTCGCCATGCCCGACCCACCCCGCCCCGCCCCAACCAGGCGAGCCAGCTAGCACCACACACGATCATCGCCCAGGCCCGCGTGCTCGCGCCCGCGGCTCCGACAGACACAACTTCGCGAGCGCACTGGTCACCAAGAAGCCGTTTCCCGCTCCCCCTCACCCCGCGGCCCTCAAACCTCGGCCCTTCCCGCCTCCGTGTCCTCCGTGTACATCCCCTGCCTTCCCTCTGCGTACCCCTGCAATCTCTGCGTCCTCTGCGTACTCCGGTGTCCGAGGCTGAAGCCTGAGCTCGCGCTCAGGGCTCCCCCGATCCCTTGATCCCTCGATCCCTCGACCCCTTCCCCCCCCTTCCCTTCCCTACATTTCCTTCAGGCAATCGGCAAGATCTGCCGATCTCCAGAACGTCTATGGCCAAGGAAACCCCCTCGCAAACTCGGTGGCAGAAGCTCGCGACGATCGCCACGGCGGTCCTTGTCGTCGGATCGATCGCCGGCCTGGTCATCAGCCGCGACGCCCTGATGCAGCGCGCCGCCGCGATGCACGACGACGCGCAGGGCGGCGAGGCGCCGAACGTCGTCATCGATTGGCCCCTGATCCCCGACCGCATCGGCCCGACCGGCGAGCCCGTGTCGTGGATGAGCGCCTCACTTCGCGCGCAGCTCAGCGAGCTTGTCCGCAGCGAGCTCACAAACGACCCGATGGATCACGCATCGCTGAAGCGAGCCGCGGATCGGCTGATCGCCACCGGCTGGGTGCGTGAGCTGCACGAGATGTCGCGCGTTGCCGATCGCTCAACTCCCGGCGGCGCCGGCACCGTCCGCGTCCGCGGCCTCTGGCGCGCACCCGTCGCGCTCGTCCGCTGGCAAGACCGCGATCACCTCGTCGCTTCCGGCGGCGAGCTGCTGCCGATCTCCTACCCCGCCGGCAGCGTCGGCACGCTCAAAGTCATCACCGGCGCATTCGGCCCGCCGCCCGACCTCTACGGCGAAGCATGGTCCGGCGGCGATATCCAAGCGGCGCTGGCGCTGCTCGCGTATCTCCAGCCCACCGAAGCCTTCTCGCAAGTCTCCGGCGTCGACGTCGCGTCATACGTCAAGCACAAGCGGCTCGTCATCGTCACCGATCAAAACGCCCGCGTGATCTGGGGCTCAGCGCCCGGCGAGTGGAAGCCCGGCGAGCCAAGCACGCAGCAAAAGATCGCCTGGCC
>JAIEQQ010000603.1 GCA_019747615.1 Phycisphaerales bacterium | reverse complement strand
TGATCCATCGACGTGCGTGCCGAGGTGGACGGTCGATCGGATCGCGCTGAGCGTCACCGGGTCACCGTTCTCGCGTCGCAGGAGAACCTCCCGCGTCAGCGGCGTGTCGCCCGGCCAAGCCTGCGTATCGAGTGTGACCGCGTGGGTGATGTCGATGATCGCTCGATCCGTCGCGTCGACGCTCACGACGCACCTCCGCCATTGGCGGCGTCGATTGACGCGCGGGCCTGGCCGAACGCCGCGATGACACGCTCACGCCACGCCGGCTCCGCAAGCGTGTCGAGCGTCTGCGGCGGCACACTCTGAACGACCTTCGCAAGCAGAGCCTCAAGCTCGCGCCCGCGTCGCTGCGATTCGGCGTACGGCACCAGCGAGAAACTAACGAGGTTGTACTGCGGGAACACCACCTCCGGGAACGCGGCGTGAACGACCTGCTCCACCCGCTTCTTGTACCTGAACGCTGGCTGGCCAACCTTGTCGCGCATCTCGACAAAGTTCTCCAGCGCCATCTCCGCGATCGCGTCGGCATTGGGCTTCCGCAGGCGCTGGAACTCCTCGAGCGCTGTGACCTGATCTGCCGAACCCGCCGCGAGGCACGATGCCAAGGCCTTGACGTCTTCGAACGCGGCATTCATGCCCTGGCCATAGAACGGCACGATCGCGTGCGCCGCATCGCCCAGGAGCACAACCTTGCCAGCGCGTTGCCATGGGAACGCGCGCACGGTCACCAGCGAGCTGGTCGGGTTTTTGGTGAAGTCTTCGACCAGCGACGGCATGAGTTCGCGGGCGTCGGGGTAGTACTTCGCGAAGAACGCATCAACGTCGGAGGCGCCGCTGACCGCCGCGAACGAGTGCTCGCCCTGATATGGCCAGAAGAGCGTGCAGGTGAAAGAGCCGTCGCGATTAGGGAGGGCGATCATCATCGCGCCGCCGCGCGGCCAGATATGCAGCGCGTGCGGGTCCATCGCAAAGAGCGCCGCGTCCAGCGAACGATCTGGTGCGTGGTGCCCGGCGAGCTGCTGCGAAGACGGCGTCGTTGCCCACGAGAGGCCGGATGCAGCGACGCGGTCCTTGAGAGCCGCTGCGCTGGGGATATGCAGCTCCTTGTACCCGTGGCTGAGGTACGACTGGCTGTAGTCGAAACGGTCGGTCTTCATCATGACCGTCCGCACCGCCGAGAACGCACCATCGGCCGACGCGATGAGGTCCGCCGGCTCATGGCGAACCGAGCCATCGGCCATGCGGAACGTGGCGCTGGGTGTCTCCAGATCGCACTCCGTACACATCGCATCGAAGATGAGTTCGACGTTGGGCTCTCTGGCCGCGGCGTTGATCAGCGTCAGATTCAGCCCGCCGCGCGACACCGAATGAATGGCATCGGCGGGATTGCTGCTGTAGGGCTGGAACGTGAGCGCACCGGCGGGATCGTGAATGATGCGCCCGCGCATGGCGATCGCGTCGGACTGCATGACATAGTCAGACAGCCCGACGCTGGCCAGCGCATCGATGCCTCGGACGGAGAGGGCGAG
>JAIEQQ010000610.1 GCA_019747615.1 Phycisphaerales bacterium | reverse complement strand
CTTCCTGGTTCGGGATCACGACCGGCTGGCCACCTTCCATCGCGGCGACGACCGAGTTGGTCGTGCCCAAGTCAATTCCGATGATCTTGCTCATAGCTCTACAATTCCTTGGCGTCTATCGGCGCTTTAGCCTGACTCCATTATTAAGCTTGAGTCTCGTGTTGTCAAGCAAAGCTGCGGATCCCCTGCTTGTCGCGGCTGCCTCTGACCTTGCTCCCTTGCAAGCTGCTCTGACGCAAGGGTTTGGTGCTCCCGTGCGGTTTACCTTCGGCTCATCGGGGATGCTGGCCCGGCAGATCGAGAACGGGGCTCCCTTCGATGTGTTCCTGTCGGCGGATGATGAATTTGTCAACAAACTGGGGGATCGAGTCGAGGATCGGTTCGCGTACGCCGCCGGGAGGCTGGCGATCTGGTCGAAATCCGGAAAGTATCAGCGTTTAGGCGAGTTAGAAGCTGCCAAGGTGATCGCGATCGCGAATCCGGCGACCGCCCCTTATGGCCGGGCCGCCAAGGCGGCTTTGGAGCGCGCGGGACTCTGGGAGCGGGTGAAGAGCCGGGTGGTCTACGCCGAGAGTGTCCGGCAGGCGTTTCAGTTCGCTGAGTCGGGCAACGCGGATGTCTGCCTGTGCTCGGGGACATTCGTTTTGTCAAAAGGCGGGACGGTGGTGAGGGAAGCGGCTCCACTGCGTCAGGTGGCGGCGCGGGTGAAGGGATCGCCGAACGAGGCGGCGGGACGGGTGTTCCTTGATTGGCTCCGGTCTCGCGCCGGACAAGCGGTGCTGCGCCAGGGCGGCCTCGAGCCGCTAGACTAAGGAGTAACATGGCCTCAGCAGTCGCCACCTCGATTCAGGACGAGATCCTCGAGCTCAAGCGGGAGCGCAACGCGGTGATCCTGGCGCATCACTACCAGGAGAGCGAGATCCAGGAGCTCGCGGATTCGATCGGGGACTCGCTCGAGCTGGCGCGCGTCGCCAAGGCGTATCCCGGTGAAGTAATCGCGTTCTGCGGCGTCTGGTTCATGGCGGAAACGGCGAAGATCCTGAACCCGGAGAAGACCGTGATCGTGCCGGATCGCGAGGCGGGCTGTTCGCTGGTGGACTCATGTCCGGCCGAGCAGGTGGCGGCGTTCCGGCGGCGGCATCCGGATCACGTGGTGGTGAGCTACATCAACACGTCGGCGGCAGTGAAGGCGGAGAGCGACATCATTTGCACATCGCGCAACGCGGTGAAGGTGGTCGAGTCGATTCCGGCGGACCGGCCGATTCTGTTCCTGCCCGACGTCAACCTTGGCAATTACGTGAAGCAGCAGACGGGACGCCAGAACATGAAGATCTGGCAGGGCGCCTGCATTGTGCATGCGACGTTTCCGTCGCGGAGGCTGGTGAAGGCGAAGAGCGAGCATCCGGCGGCACTGGTGGCGGCGCATCCCGAGTGTCCGGCCGATGTGCTGGCGCACGCCGACTTTATCGGCTCGACGTCGGCGATTATCGAATGGTGTGTCGCCCACGCGCACGATGAGTTCATCG
>JAIEQQ010000045.1 GCA_019747615.1 Phycisphaerales bacterium | reverse complement strand
GCCACCCGGCTGGCGAAGGGTGGTTTCGATGGCTGCCGTCCACGGTCTTCGTGTTCGTTGTGCCGGTGGACGGCGTATCGAAGTCGAAGCTTGGCGCGAACGCGATGCTGGACGCGTGGGTGTATCGCCACCAGCGCGTCTGGGGATGGCAGAGGTGGATCGTCTCGGCGCGAGAGATGTGGGCGACGACCGACGACGACGTCGCCGCGATCGTGCAGACGCGCTCCAAGTGGCCGGCGGGCGGCCCGGTGTTGATCTTGCTCGACGGCGTCTGGTCGCCAATCTCGGGCGGCCGGACAATTCAGACGAAGTCGACCGACGGGCACGGCCTGTTTCTCATGCAACACGTCTATGCGCCGCTCCCACTGGGAACCTCCGGCTTCGGCGACTCCGACCGGTATCGTGAAGACGAGATCTCGGGCCTGCCCGTCGGGCTGCACACGCTTCGATTTGAGACGACGATCAGCGGCGACGGCCTCCCGACGCGGACCGTCCAGCACGCGATTACGATCGACGTCGTGCCCCCTGAGACGCAGTTGCTGACGCCCGTTGAGACGCCGGCGCTCACCAAGCTTGTTGAGTCAGCGGTCTCGGCGGGGATCAGCGATCGACCGGCCGATGGGCAGGGGATTTTCTTTCATCTCGACTCCGAAGTCATTTGGAACGCGGGACCGCCGCCCGCGATCGGCGTGCGCTTCGATGTGATGGACGGCGATCGGCTCGTCCTCCGCTCTGGAGGCGTGCTCGATTCGCCTCGGCGTGGTCGATCCGAGCTTGTCGACGAGTTCTGCCGTCTGGCTCAAGACGAGTACGGCGAACTCAAGCCGGAAGTCCTGGATCGGCTGACGGTCCAGGTTCGATCGGATCAGGCGTTGGCAATGAGTCACTTCCACGCAACGACGTACTGGAAGGGCGAGTTCGGTTTGCCGCTTCGGACGCTCTTGGGCCGTTGGCGCAGTGATCGGTGAAGTTGCAGTCGGTGGCACGGAACCCTTTGCGCCGCAGATCTCATCGCGGCCCACTCCCGCCTTGAACCTCTCCGCTCCCCTCCGCGCACTCCGCGACCCAAGCCTCCCGTCCTCGCGTCACCCCTTCCATTCCTTCCGTCCCTTCGTTGAAAACAGCTTCCTCCAAAAAGCCGCACCCCCGCGACACACCTGCGCGCAAAGTCGCGTCTCTTTCAACACGCCCGCTTGCATGAGCCCCGCCGCGAGCCATACTCGGCTCATGATCAAGACACCATCGACCGAACCGTTCACTCCTGACAAGCTCCCCGACGGCGCGTTCCGCACCATTCTCGATGAGCTCCTGCGCTCCGAGCGCACGATCGCCGAGATCGCCGGCGAGTTCAAGCTCTCGTTCGTGCAGTTGCAATCACTGCTCGAATCCCCCGAAGCCCAAGCCGAGTTCGCGGCTCTCAAAGTCGTCGCCGCCATCCGTCACGACGCCACCGCCCCCATCCGACGCGAGAACGCCCTCGCCCGCCTCACCCACATCGCCGCGTTCAACCTCGAC
>JAIEQQ010000277.1 GCA_019747615.1 Phycisphaerales bacterium | reverse complement strand
GGATCGATCACCGGCGGCTGGTCGACGACGCGCACATCGACGACGACGGGGAAGTGATCACTTGCGTAGCCCTTTGGCGGCGCCGTGGTGCGGAAGTCCACGCCCTCGGGGCGCGTCGGCATGGCCAGAACAAACTTGCTGTCGCGAACGATCTCACCCGAGACCGAGTCGTTAAAGATGATGTGATCGATGCGGCGGTTGGAGGCGTGCGTGATAGCGGTGCGGTCGCGATCGGCATCCGGGTCACCCCAGAGCTCGCGAAGGCCGGCGCGGGTGTAGATCTTCAGGGGCTCTTCGCGGGAGCGGGCGTTGAAGTCGCCCAGGATCAGGATGTTCGCGCCGGGGTTCTTCTTCGTGAGTTCCGCGGCGAGCTCGACGGTCTTGCGGCTTTCGGCCTGACGCCAGTAGTCACCGCCGCGACCGGACTTCTGGTGGACGACAAAGAGCGTGAGCTCGTAGGGCTTCGCGGGTGCGGAGGCGCCGGCGAGCTCGGCGACCTTCGATGCGGGAACTTCAACGGTCACGCGCAGGGGCGATCGCTTGAATGTGATCGGCTGGCCGGCGAACTCGTTGGGCCGGTTCTCGAAGAGGTCCGGGTGCGTGCCGCCCAGCGGGAGGTTCTTCCAGGTCTCGACGTTCTTGAGCGGGAAGCGGGAGATGACGGAGTTCTCGATGCCGCGGCCATCGCCGGTGTCGATGGAGACGACGTGGTCGTAGCCGAGGCCGGAGAGGTAGGTGTCGCGGAACTCGGTGAGGGATTCGAGGCTCTCGATCTCTTGCAGAGCGATGACGTCCGCATCGCAGCGCTTGATGGCGTCGGCGGCGGCCTTGCAGTGGTCGGCGGGCTTGGTCATGTCTTTGTCGTCCGCCTTGCCGGTCAGCGTCGGATCGTCCTTGGCGTCAAAGAGGTTCTCGACGTTGTACGACATGACGCGGATGGTGCCGGGCGCACGCTTAATCGGCTCGGCGCGGCCGAACCGCAAGGAGACCTCGGTCGGCGGCAGGGCGGGCTTGGCGGCGGGCGTTGCGGGCGCGGGCGTGCCCGGGGCGGGAGCGGCTGGAGCCGCGGGCTTTGTCGGAGCGCTCGCGGGCGCGGTGGCCGGCTGCGCTTCGATCAGGCTCGATCGGCCGGTGCTGGCGACGGCGAAGATGCCGCCGACGGCGGCGAGCGCTGCGACGATGATCATCGCCGATGAAGCGGCGCCGCGCGCAAGTCGAGGGGAATGACGATCGTGTGAGCGGCTGCGTGGTGACATCGGGATGCTCCGAAAGTGGCAATCAGACGTGTGCGAGCGATGGTTGGCGAACGGGCGACGGCGCGGCGGAGATCGCGGCGCGAGCGGGCGAGAACGACGGCGGGCGAGGCGCGGGGCGGAGGCCCAGGGCGCGGGCGAGACGGGCGGGGGGCATGTCGGGGGCGGTGAAGGATTCGATGGGTTTGTTGAGTGCGAGAGCCGCGGCGCGATAGCCGCTGCGGACGGCACCTTCCATCGTCGCGGGCCAGCCGGTCTG
>JAIEQQ010000056.1 GCA_019747615.1 Phycisphaerales bacterium | reverse complement strand
CGGTTCTTTTCTGCTGACAACTGACCACTGGCCTCTGGCGACTACCGCTTCTGCCCGTCGATCTCGAGCTGGTACCGCACAGTGAACGGGGGCGAGAGTTTGGTGATGAAGTCTTTGAGGGGCGCTTCGGCCGCGGCGTTTGGGATTTTGCCGTAGACCAACACCTCGTCCTTGCCGCCGGTGTTGACAATATCGATCGAGACTCGCGCGAAGCGCTTTTCGGTGGTCGTGCCGGCCTCAAAGAGCTTCTGGCGTGCGTTATCAACCCAGTTGAGCGTGGGTGTTGCGACCGACGCCGCGCTGCCGCCGAGGCCCGAGGGCAAGAGCTGCCAGCCGATGACGATGACCGCCAAAGCCAGCGCAACGATGCCGACGATGAGCTTGGTCCGCTGTCCGGAATCCGCCCCACCCCCACCACCCCCACCCTTGAAGTACTTATCAAGGCCCCAGTCTTCCATCTTGTCGCGGATTCGTTCGCCGATCGCACTCATTGGCCGTCGCTCCCAAGGGGTGGGGACTCTGATCAGAGGTCGCTGCTGAAGCGGGGGTCACGCTCGTGGCATCAGCCAGAAGTGTACCAACACCCGCAGTCTTCTGAAAGACCATCCGGGCAGAGACCGGGCTTCGGGCGGCCGCAGCAAAGTCACCCGCGACCTCAAGATCGGCGATGTCATCGCCGACGTGCCGGTGACATTGCCCGCGATCACATCGCCGCGTTGCGGCGCCGCTATCGCGCCGGTCCCTGCGGCCGCGCGCCAGGGGCGGGCGCGCCGTCAGGCCTGCGGCGATCAACCGTGAACGCTTCATCCCCGACGTCATTCAGCCGCGGCGGCGTTTGTGCGCGTTTCCGGTCTTTCTGCTTGCACCCCTTGATGCCCTTCGGTAGTCTCTTCCGCGGCGACTCCAATCCCCCGCCAGGAGCCATTGGCCATGACGTCAACTTCAATCAACATCCCCCGCTCAGCGTCCACTTTGTCTCGCGCTTTGGACACGTTCCGGCTCGCAATGGCCGGCGTGACTTGCGCTGGGCAGATTGCGCATCTCGCACGCCTCGTTTCGGCACGCGAAGGCCTCGGCTCGCGGCGCGATGTGCGGCAGTGGCTCGGGCTCGTCGTCGCCGCCGCGGTCACTTTCGCGGCTGCCCCGAGCCACGCCCAGATCACCATCCCCATCACGAACCAGGCAAACTTGGGCACCGACGGCGCGTTCTCGCCCACGCAAAGCACTACGCAGTTCCTGCAGGCGGCGGTGACGGGTTCGTGGGAGCAGGCCGGCACCGGCGTGGGCGTGTATGACGCCTCCAAGTGGGCGGTGGTGTACAAGTTCTCCAGCGTCAACATCCCGGCGAACGTCACGGTGAGTTTCAGCAATCACCCCACCGGCGCGCCGGTGGTCTGGCTCGTCAATGGCAACGTGACGATCAACGGGACGGTGAACCTTACCGGAGCAGTGTCACCGAGTGCGACGGCGTTCGCTCAGCCAGGACCAGGCGGCTTCCGAGGCG
>JAIEQQ010000643.1 GCA_019747615.1 Phycisphaerales bacterium | reverse complement strand
GCCATGCGGGAATCCTAACGCACCGACTTCCCCAGCGCCGAAGCGGGCAAGACGGCGTACTACGCCCTGCGGTGGGTGAGCACGCGCGGCGAGAAGGGGCCGTGGTCGGAGGTCGCGGCGGCGACGGTGGCGGCGTAGGCCGGCACGGCGGGCACCTCTTTCCAGTCATTGTGCCATGTGGTCTCTGGGAGATTTGCCCCGGCTTCTACCGCTCCCGAAACAAGGACGCGGCGGTTCCCAACAATCCCTCGTCACAAGCATTGGCAACTCTGGAGGCGCCGCATGAATCGCAAAGTCATCGCCCTGTTGTGCTGCACCGCCGTCGCCCTCGCGCTCGCGGCGGGAGCGTACTTCGCCCTCGGCTACGAACCGGGCGCCGACACCTCGTACGACACACGCGTCGCGGCCCCGGCCCTCGCCGACCGACGCCCACGCGTGCTCTTCGACCACGGCCACAACAACATTCACTCCGCCGCCGGACGATACAAGCCGTTCGTCTCGCTCATTTCGGCGGACGGTTGCCGCGTCGCGTCGGGGTCGGGATCGTTCACGGCTTCGGCGCTTGCCGCGGCGGACATCCTCGTGGTGGTCAACGCGCAGGGAGGCAAGGACAATCGGGCGGGTCCGGCGTTCAGCCAAGCCGAGTGCGACGCCGTGCGCGATTGGGTTCGCGCTGGTGGCGCGTTGCTGCTCGTCGCCGATCACCACCCCTGCGGAGAAGCCGCCGCCGCTCTCGCCTCGCGCTTCAGTGTGGAAATGAGCGGCGGCTGGACGGACGACGAAGCCAACGCGCGGCCCAAGTCCGGCGACCCCGGCCAGCTCCTTTTCACGAGAGAGAACGGAGGGCTCTCCGAGCACCCGATCACGGCTGGACGATCACCTTCGGAATCGGTCAATGTTGTGGAAACGTTCACAGGTCAATCGTTGAAGGGCCCCCTCACGCCCGACGCGGCGGCCTTGCTTCGGCTCGCCGATTCGGCGATGGACCGCATTCCCGTGGGTTCGGAGACCAAAGCCGAAGGTTCTCAGGTTACAACGACATTTAAGACCCGGGACGCATCCGCCGCGGGAAGGTGCCAGGGCCTCTCCATGCGATTCGGGAAGGGTCGTGTCGTCGTGCTCGCCGAAGCGGCGATGCTCACGGCCCAGATCGACAACAAGAGCGGTCAGCCGTTCGGCATGAACGCGCCGAACAACGACAATCGCCAGTTCGCGCTCAACGTGGTCCGCTGGCTCGCGGGCGGCCTGGGCGATTGAGTACGCACGCTCGGGTTCATCCGGCCCGTGACCTACTTCGTGCGGGGGTACACCAGGACGACCGACGCCGCCCAGCCAACCCCGCGCGGCAAGCCGCCGGGACGATCGGGGCCGAAATCTGGCTCGCGCTCACGCTCACGGGTCAGCCCGCGCCGCCGCTCAACTCCCCCGCCCGGCGCGGGCGGGTTGTAAAAGTTCCTCTCCGTGAGTTCACGCAGCAACCCGCAGACCGACTTCCCCAGCGCCG
>JAIEQQ010000676.1 GCA_019747615.1 Phycisphaerales bacterium | reverse complement strand
AATTTAAAAATTAAAACTCTGACTCCCGCTGGCTCATATTCTTTTTAAATAGAATGGTCTCGAATTTTTTTTATCGAGTTATTGATTCCTATAACATCAATCAACAAATTGATAAATTAATTATCGTTACTCATCTTGTCCCAGAGATCGATCAATTTTTACTAGCAGTTCATCAAAAAATTCCCATTGCTGGAATAATTCCAAAACCAAACTCTATTAATCTTTCTGTTCTTAATAAAATAGAAAATTCTATTCCTGTACTCCGTTGCACACGGCAACAGATCAAATCCCAACCAGAAGTATTTTTGAAGAAACTCCAAGATTATGTGGGAGATTCAAGATTCGCTATCATAGACACAGGAGGCTATTTTTCGCATATTCTTGGCAAAATAAAAATGCCTAATTTAGTAGGGATTGTGGAGGATACCGAAAATGGGCATCAGAAATATGAAGCTTTTTTAAAAGAAAATAAATCTTCTTTTCCTTACCCAATCATTTCTGTTGCTCGTAGTGCGTTAAAAGAACCAGAGGATTTTTTAGTAGGACAATCTATTGTATTTTCAGCAGAAGCTTATTCTTAGGGAAGAAAGACAAATTTTAGCAGGAAAGAGAGCCCTTGTTCTGGGCTATGGAAAAATAGGCCGAAGTATCGCGCAGCATTTGCAATCAAAATCCGTGCGAGTTGATGTCCTGGATATTAACCAAAATCGACAAATATTGGCACTCGCTCACTCTCATCATACTGGCTCTAAGGAAATACTTTTGAAAAATGCTGATTTGATATTTTGTGCTACCGGAAATCAGTCTTTAAAAAAAGAAGATCTTAATTACTTAAAAAGGAATGCATTTGTATTTACTGCTACTTCAGCTGATGATGAAATAGAAAATCATTTTTCTCTCATCAACGATGCTATTTCTTACGGCCTTCATAGTAAAATAACTGAGGTTAATGGTAGCGATAACTACTTCCTTCTTTGTAATAATGGCAATGCCGTGAATTTTATGCATGGAGGGATTGTTGGTCCATTTATTCATTTAGTGCAAGCAGAGTTATTATTTGCGCTTTCACAGCTCTCAAAGGCTTCCAAACACTCTGTTGTCGAATGTAATGATGAATCTAAAAATGTTATCGCTCAACTGTGGCTCAATTATTTTTCATTTTATTAAATGATTCACTTTCTATCATCAGCACAATTAATCATGCTG
>JAIEQQ010000669.1 GCA_019747615.1 Phycisphaerales bacterium | reverse complement strand
TCATGGCCGAGGCAGGTGTACAGCACGCCCTCGGTGGTCAGCCGCACGCGGTTGCAGGTATCGCAGAAATTGGCGGTGAGCGGCGAGATCAGCCCGAGCCGCGTGGCCGTATCGCCGACGCGCCAATAGCGCGCGGGGCCACCGCTGCGGTGCGGATCGCGTTGGAGCGGGAAGTGCGCGGCGAGATCGTCGAACACGGCGGTCAGCGGCACGAAGCGGTCGGCGCGATCTTCGTCGATCTGGCCGAGCGGCATAGTCTCGATCAGGGTCAGGTCCAGCCGTTCGGCGATGCACCAGTCGAGCATTGGCGCGATCTGGTCGTCGTTCAGGCCCTTCAGTGCGACCATGTTGACCTTGACCGCGAGCCCGGCATCGCGTGCGGCGAGGATGCTCGAAATCACGCGTGCAACATCGCCGTGGCGGGTGATGTAGCGGAAGGTCTCGGGATCGAGGCTGTCGAGGCTGACATTGATCCGACGGATGCCAGCCGCAACCATCGTGGCCGCGTGCTGCGCGAGCGCGTTGCCGTTGGTGGTCATGGTCAGTTCGTCGAGCCCCGCGCCGATCTGGCGGCCCAGCCGCGTCACCAACTGGCCGACATCGCGGCGCACCAACGGCTCGCCCCCGGTCAGGCGGATCTTGGTGATGCCACGCGCGATGAAACGCTCGGCAATGACCGCGATTTCCTCGAGGCTCAGAATCTCCGATTTGGGCAGGAAGGTCATTTGCTCCGCCATGCAATAGCGGCATCGCAAATCGCAGCGATCGGTCACCGAAATCCGCAAATAGCTGATCGTGCGACCGTGGCGGTCGACCAGTCGGGGCGCGGGGGCGATTGCTGCATCCATCTGCTGTGGAGCTAAGCCTTCGCGGGCGCGCGAACAAGGGCATTGCGCGGGGTAAAGGTCGCTCTTCTTTATTCCGCAGCGCTTCACTAGGATCAATGCATGATTGCTGCGTATCAAGCTCCGCTGTTCGTTCTGTCGTTTCGCCAGCGCGATGAGC